>NZ_WJID01000013.1:0-100602 GCF_010994055.1 Gracilibacillus thailandensis
ACGGTTCTGTGAGGAGTGAGGAATACTTAAAGTTATAAAGGTATTCCCGCTTACTCGACCTAACTTTTTCGAGCAAAACCCGCTCGAAAAAGTGGATCTTCAGGTCAAACCATTCCCACAGGAGTGAAAGTGGGCTGCCTTCACTATGATTATGCTCTACAATACTAGCAAGAGGTAACGCGGTTGTTTTTTACTCACAAATAGCAATTTTCAACTTGTCCATTGTAAAAATCAACCTATTACTCATAACAATAGTTGTTGCACCTCTCATAGCGAAGTAATTAGTCGGAGCGTTGGCAAATACACATAAAACATGTCAAAATAACTACTTCGCTTAACACGGTCATTGCACTGATTTTATATTTTCTTGTCTTATATAAAAGACTTGGCATCTATTCATGCCAAGCCTTACTATTCGTGCTATTTCATCTATCGTCTCGCAAACGATCACTTATTGAGGTGGCTCAGTTAATTCTTCGCCATTTTTACCTTGATAACGTAATCCCCATCCTGTTAATGCTGCAACTAGCATAACAATCACTAAGAACCAGCCTTGGAAAACAAATGGAAAAACTGCTGTCGGTGAAACAATTGGCAGCCATTCGTAGGTTTCCTGCATCATAGTGATCGTGGACCAACCAAGTAATACTGGTGCTCCCCAAGGGAAAATATAACCTAAGGCAGAAGTTATAGCATCGAGCATATTTGCACGGCGGTAACTGTGAATCTGATATTTTTCCCCGATTTCACGAACAAAAGGTGCCGCTGCAATTTCGGCTGCCGTGTTAATGGTAATTGCGCTGTTTAACAAAGCAACGATTGCCCACATGGAAATCTCTGCACGTCGAACAGAATTTTTAATCCATTTAACAAGTACAGAGGTAATTACTTGCATAGTACCTCCTAATCGTAATAAGTGTGCTGCAGCTACAATTAATAAAATTAAGATTGCCATATTGATATATCCGGTAATTCCATTAATAAGTGCACCTTCCACGATATTATCTGAGTCAGGATTAAAGCTGATGACATCACTAAACGAGCCTACAGGAAATACTATTAGCATAACAACTGCAACTAAAATTCCCCATGTTAAAGAGGTAATAATATGATGTCCTGATATAGCTAAAAATAATACAACAGCAAATGGTATTAGCATTAATAATCCTTTAGGGTCGGTGGTAGCCTCAATGCTAGCTTGGTTTTCGATTGAACCACCACCACCAAAAATAATAAAGATGATCAATGTAGGAATAGCGGCAGCAATTGCATACTTAAAACGACTTTTTACAACACCAGGTACGTCGGCATCTTGTGTTGTCGCTGAAACAATCGTTGTATCTGACACAGGTGCAAGGTTATCCCCGAATACCGCTCCAGCAAGAATCGCTGCAAATAAAATGGTTGGATCTGCTCCTGTTGCCACACCGGCAGGGAACATTAATGTACAAAAAGCAACTGTCGTACCATAACCTGTACCAACAGCTGTCGAGAATGTGGCAGCCAATATAAAGGTCAATCCAACGAAAAGACCTCCCGTGAACCCGGTAATCATACCGATCCAGACGAGACCCTCGACCAATCCGCCAACTTGCAATACTTGCGCAAACATGCCGGCATAGAACCATGCAACCATTGCTACTACACCAATTGGTTGAGCGAGACCATCAAACAATCCTTGCGCATAATCTGCCCATTTACTTTTACAGAAAAATAAACCCAAGGTAATTCCGAAAATAGCACCTAGTACAAGGCCAATTTCAGAAGATAATTGTAATACACTAGTGGTAATCGCCCATATGACGAAAAATAATAGCGGAACAGCTGCGCCAAATGCACCTAAGCGAAATGTTAATTGGGTAATTGTTGAATTTCCCGTCGCACGTGATGATTCACTATCTTGCTCCATAGAGATTTCCTCCTTCTCTTATATCTTGAGTCTTCTTACAGTGGGAGTTATATCATGATATTAGTGTCCGTTATCACTGTTGTTTTTCATTGGAATAGGTTTTAGTAGTATATGCTAAAAAACCTTTTAACATTGTATCATATTTATATGGAGAATAAGTATGATTTTTTCCTAGATTATCGCATTTGGTTTGGTGGTGATAAGTAATCGAAATCATTACGATTTATTTCGCCGAAATGATTCTAGAATACTATTTAATACATAGATATAAAATAGTAGATGAAAACAAAAAGGAGAATATTATGAAAAAAAGTTTACCTTCACTTATTATTGATTCTGCTATTCTATTGTTGTTTATTATGGTTGTATATGTATTTGCCTTTAGTGATTCTCTCTCCATCATCGAGTTACCAGATTCTTTTTATCATCTGAATACCATCTTTTTAAGTATTTTAATAGAAGCATTACCGTTTGTTTTAATAGGTGTCATTATCGCAGGAATTATTCAAATATTTATTACTGAAGATCAGTTAAAAAAGTGGATTCCTAAAAATAAATATGCTGCTGTCTTTATGAGTTGTGTTGTAGGTGGTCTTTTTCCTGCTTGTGAATGTGGGATTGTTCCGATTGTTAGAAGACTGATTTCAAAGGGTGTACCGATTTATGCAGGGATAGGTTTTTTATTAACAGGTCCTTTAATCAATCCAATCGTGATCTTTTCTACATATATGGCGTTCGGAAATGATTGGCAAATCGCGCTATTACGGATGGGACTAGGTTTCCTTATTGCACTTGTTATCAGTATTTTGATTAGCTTTCTATTTCAAAGTAATCAGTTGAAAACAAGTGTAGCAACAGTATCCAGTTGTCAAGCAGACAGTGCTAGTGGTAGTCAATCCTTCTTGGACAAGGTGGGTAAAACGTTATTACATGCAGTGGATGAATTTTTTGATATGGGGAAATATTTAATTATTGGTGCTTTTTTAGCTTCATTTGTACAAGTATATGTTTCTACCAATTTGTTAGTTAGTATAGGGGAGGGTCATGTTGCATCGCTTGTCGTTATGATGGGATTAGCTTATTTACTGTCATTATGTTCGGAAGCAGATGCTTTTATCGGTGCATCTTTCTCCAATGTCTTCCCACAAGCTTCTATTTTAGGATTTCTCATTTATGGACCGATGATAGATTTAAAAAATACTTTGATGATGTTAAGTGTTTTTAAGACTAGGTTTGTGTTGATTTTTGTTGTTATTGTAACAGTGACAGTTTTCATTATGATAAGCCTGTTGCAAGGCTTTATTTAAGGGGGGCAGCAGCATGAAATTAAATGGACAACAGCTATTACGCGCTACGATTCTTTTATTTTTCACGATCTTTATTTTTAGATTACATGTTACTGGTGACATCTTAAAGTTGATTAACCCAAAATATGAAACCTTAAGTCAAATGGGGGCATCACTATTTTTATTGTTATTTCTAGTTCAAATGCATCGAGTGTTTACATTCGGAGCAAAAATAGAACATCACCACCATGATCATGACCACCATCATGATCATGGTGATCAGCCAATGAACCTAAAAAAAGTTTTTAGTTATCTAGTTATTGTTTTTCCTGTTGCAACTGGTATGTTATTACCACTATCGAGCTTGGATGCATCGATCGCGAAAAATAAAGGTGCGACACTATCGCTGACAAGTCAATCTCAACAAGAGGAAACGTTACAAGGTCAACTAGCTGAAACACCGACTTCAAATGAAGCTCCTCCTGATTTAGGACAACCAGCAGGTGATGATAATCCGATAGATCCGAATGTCTATCAAAATAAGATTCCAAAGACTGAATATGATCAATTGCGCTCTGATATTTTGAAACAGGCACATATAGAAATGGATGAAACGCTCTTTTCCACGTATTATCAAGAAATAATGGCGCATGCTGAGCAGTTACAAGGGACCAAGGTAACTTTTTCAGGATTCGTTTATCGAGAAGAAGGTTTTTCGCAACAGCAATTAGTAATCGGTCGTTTTTTAATTACACATTGTGTGGCAGATGCTGGATTGATCGGTTTCTTAACCGAATTTGATCAGGCGGGAAACATCGAAGATAATACATGGTTAAACGTAACAGGGACGATTCAATTAACAAATTATCAAGGCGCTCCAATACCGATAATCAAAGCAACAGAGGTGGAAACCATTAAAGAACCCGATCAGCCTTATGTATATCCGATAAATATTGAGATGGTTGAATAGAGAAGAAAAAAGTGTGGTCAGTGAAGCTCGGACACTGACCACATTCTTTATAAGAAGTAACCTTTCACTTTGATTTATTTATTGAAGAAGTTAAATCCAAAAGCGGTTAATATCCCAATTGCTAATGACCATGCTCCGATGCTAAAGGAAGACCATACGAATGTTGAACGTTTGGTTGCACCAAGTGTCATGCCGATAAAAGCAGCAATATGAGAGCCAATTAAGATAGGTCCAAGCAATACCATGCCAGGCAGGCCGTACCTATCCCAAAGAGTGTGTGCTCTAGCCTGCCGTGTGGATTCTTTCTTTTTGCTCCTTTTTGCCAGCCATCCTTTGAATTTATCGTATCCGATAATCAAAGCTATTATCGTTGTCATATTTCCAATGAATGCAACGAATATAACGAGAATGGGGTTTAAGCCTGATAGAATCCCCAGAGGAATAACAAACGCTATCTCAAACCAGGGTACTGCAGCGCTTAAAAAGATTAGTATATATTCCAACATTATGTCATTCTCCTTTCATTAAAAAAAGTTGATGTTTTTTACAACATCAACCTTTAAAGCTATGAAACTACTGCTAATTCACTTACTAATCGATCACAAAATTTTTCACATCTATGAAGATCTTCGTCTTGTGGTGTTAATTCTACTTTTAAAGTAACGGCAAGATTTGTGTGAACATAAAGCATATCTCTAAACATGTCAACCGCTCCACAATAATAAGGATAGAAGCTATCTCCTGTACCAAATACACCAGTAGTAATATGGTTTACCTCTTCCTCTTCAAATGCTTCAAAAACTTCTTCCATTTCCATCGGCAGATCACCATTATCCCAAGAGTAGGTTCCAACTGTAACGATATCGTAGTTGTATAGTAATTGTGGATGAAACTCATCAACAGGGATTAAGTCGGTTTCGATATGATGGTTATTCATTTTTTCGCAAATGATTTCTGCTAGAGTAGAAGTATTACCAGTTACAGATGTATAGATAATCGCAGCTTTCATCGTGAAAAGCCTCCTTATTAAAGTTCGTCAAAGCCATTAGATGATGATACTTTCGTATAAGTACGAGATTTTTGCTCAAAAAAGTCTGATTTCGTTTCGTTCATCATTTCATCACTGAAGACATGAATCCATTCCATTGGGTTGTCACGTTCAGGATAATAGTTATCCAAACCGATTTGGCGGAACCGTTTGTTAGCTAAATACTCGACATAGCCATGGAATTCATCAAGGTCAATACCTTCAATATCTTTCAAAATGTAATCTGCCCATTCTTTTTCTAGCTGTACTGCCTTATCAACTGTTTGGTAGACAAATTGAATATTCTCTTCGGTATTAAGCTCTGGATTTTCCGTAAGTAGAATACGGACGAATTGTGATACGAAATAAGCATGTTGCATTTCGTCACGTTGAATATAGCTAATCATCGTACTCGTTTTTAACATTTTTTGCTGACGTGCCAAATGATAGAAGAAGGCAAAACCTGCATAGAAATAGATACCTTCTAAATTAATAGAGTTAATCGCTAATTCAAATAAACGTTGAGGCGTCGGATTTTCACGGAACGCTTCATAGCTATCCAAAATTAACTGGTTTCGTTTACGGACAATTGGATCTTCCTTAGCCTGATCAAAACGTTCATTTTGTTCACGTAAAGGTACAAGAGAACTTAGAATGTATGAATAGGACTCATTGTGAACGGCTTCCTGCTGTGAAATAACAGCGAATATCGCTTTGAAGCTAGAATCTGTTACATAGTCCATTACATGTGTCATTGTCGGTGTTTGCAAACTATCTAAGGATGCAAGCTGTGTATTAATACGTAAGAAAACATCTTTTTCCGTTTCGGATAAGTTATCCCATTGTTTGATGTCATCTTGCATATTGATCTCTTGCGCTTTCCAAAAGTTGGCCAATAAGGTCTGGTATAAGTCATACATTTGTGGATAAGCAATATCGTTCCAGTTTAATAGACCTGAAGACTCACCATTAATAATGCCAGTTGCTTTATTTGGATAAGTAGGGTTTAAAAGTTTGATTTTAGTTAAAGATTGATCGACTTGTGTCATTTCCGGTCCTCCCACATTAGAATAAAATATGGATAGTGAATGCCGATACCACACTTCTGTGGGCGGCATTCCATACATCCTGATGATTAACTATGGCATGCTTCACATTCTTCGATTTCTGTCTGGGAAGTACTGCGAACATAATAAGTTGTTTTCAGACGGTTTTCCCATGCTGCCATGTGTAAATTTAATAATTCTTTTGCTTTAATATCATGACGCACATAGAAATTAAAGCTGATTGCTTGATCAATGTGACGTTGTCTTTTCGCGTTTTGTTTAATACTCCAAACTTGATCCAATTCGTGACGTGCACGACGGTAATAGTTATAAGTGACATGATCTAAATCTGGTGCTGTCACTTTAAATTTGAAGTTTTTCTTCTCTTCGGCAAATTCCACTGCATACAATGGATCAATTCCATCTGTGGAGCCACCGATTTTTGCTGTAGAAGAGTTTGGTGCTACAGCCATTAACCAGCCATTGCGAATACCGTTTGATGCCACTTCTTCTCGTAACTTGTTCCAACGGTCTGAGTGATAGTCTCTTCTTTCGAAATAGACACCAGTTTGCCACTCGGATCCTTCAAATTCAGAGTAAGCACCTTTTTCTTTTGCTAATTCCATAGATGCTTTAATCGTGTAATAAGCAATATCTTCGTAAACTTTATCAGCATACTCGACAGCTTCTTCAGATTCCCAATGGATGCTTTCTAATGCAAGTAGATGATGCCAGCCGAAAGTACCAAGACCGACAGCACGATATTTTTTGTTTGTTACTTGTGCTTGACCGACCGTAATTGTATTAAGATCAATAACATTGTCTAACATACGAACTTGTATCGAGATTAATCGATCCAATACTTCTTCGCGAACTGCATTTGGTAAGTTAATCGATGATAAATTACATACAACAAAGTCACCTGGTTTACGAACAATTACGATATTGCCTTCTTCATCTTGATATTCTTTCGAGATGGTTGTCGGCGACATATTTTGTGCAATTTCTGTACATAAGTTACTGCAATAAATCGATGTTTTACCAACACCACGTTTGTGTTTGTTTGGGTTTTGACGGTTTACTTCATCACGATAGAACATGTATGGTGTACCAGTTTCTAATTGTGCAACCATAATACGAGCCATAATATCCATTGCTCGGTATGTTTTTCTAGGAAGTAACGGGTGATTGACTGCTTCCCAGTATTTTTCGGTAAAATATTTGTTGTCTTCTTCATCATAGAAATCCTCAAGACCAAGTGGATTTCCATTTTCGTCTTTCCAGCCCATGATTTGTTTTACTTGGTGTGGGCAGAATGTATGCCACTCGCCGATACTTTTACCTTGTGCATCTGTTTCTCGTAATTGTTCCATAAATAAGTCTGGGATAGCTACACCTGTAAAGATATCGTGTGCTTTACGACGTTCATCACCATTATTTGTTTTTAAGTCTAAGAAACCGTTCATAATATCTTTATGGAAAACATCCAGATAGATTGCTACGGCACCTTGACGTTGGCCTAATTGGTCCACACTAACTGCTGTATCGTTCACTAAACGAATCCATGGTACAACACCAGATGAGTTGCCTTTGAATCTCTTAATATCTGAACCTAGGGCACGAACTTTACCGTAATAGATGCCGATACCACCGCCATCTTTACTAAGACGAGCGATATCCCAGTTGTTTAAATAAATGCCATCTAATGAATCGTCTACGGTGTCAATAAAGCAAGAAGATAACTGGCCATAGCTTTTACCCGCATTGGATAAGGTTGGTGTTGCGACTGTCATATATAGGTTACTTAATGCCCAATAAGCTTCCTTCACTAATTCAACACGTTTTTCAGGTGCTTCATTTTGCATTAATGTCATGGCAATAATCATAAATCGTTCTTGTGGCAGTTCATATAAGTTACGGTCATGATCTCTTGCTAGATAGCGATCTGCTAATAGAAAAAGTCCTATGTAGTTGAAGAGTGCATCCTTTTCTGGATCAATTACTTGTTGTAGCTGATTTATTTCTTCTTTGCTATAATGGGTAAGGATGTCGGCACTATAAATTCCTTTATCTGTTAGTAGTTGAATTAATTTGTATAAATCACCGTATTTTTGAGTAGATTCATACTCACGGTTTTGTGCTGCTTCTTCATATAATTGTGTTAAATGGAAATGAGCCGCGACAAAAGTCCATTTAGGCTGATCCATCGAGATGCGGTTTAATGAATAGAATAAAGCTTCCTGGGTTGACTCTTTGTCAGATTTTGTAGATTCTTCGATACGTTGCTGTATATCTTTCGTATCTAATCCATACTTTTCTTCTGCTTCTTGTAGAGCTTTGGTGACTGATTGTTTAATAGATTTAACTTCTGTTGTCATGAAAAAACCTCCAATTACATAATAAAAGCGCTCATGATGGAGCGATTAAAACTGAATAATCTATGTAGTTAACTAAACTGCGAAAAATTAGGATTTCGCAGTATTGATGTCGTGAATACAATATATAGATATTTTTGACTTACGAATCATCTATATATTGTATTTTATCTTATAAGCAGATTTTTGACAACAAAAAAATTTGTGTCAAAATCATTGAAATCTATTAAAACTATGATAGAAAAGTTGATATAGAGACTTCTACTATATCCGATTGGGACCTAAGTATCAAATTTTAAAACTGTTGCTTTTGGCAAAAATAGTAAGAAAATGGTATGATAAAAATAATATCGAAAAATGACGTAAAAAAGGACAATAATAACTGAGGTGATAAACTTGGCTTCATTTGATGATTTTTCTAAGTTAGATTTGCGTATTGGAACTGTAATTGAAGCGGCAGATTTTAAAGAAGCGAGAAAACCAGCGATTAAGTTGAAAATTGATTTTGGTGAGTTAGGTGTAAAACAGTCTTCAGCACAAATTACGAAAAGGTATAATCCGGAGCAGTTAGTCGGACGCCAAGTAGCAGCAATAGTTAATTTTCCACCTTTACGAATTGCCGGCTTTAAATCAGAGGTGTTAGTACTAGGCGGAATACCAGGAACAGACGATGTGGTGTTGCTCAGACCTGATGAAACCGTGGAAAATGGTACAAAAATATCTTAATAAGGAAGAGGAGTAGGTGGAAATGAATAAGAAAATAAACTCTTATCAAACGCTATTTATGATATTTTTCGTGATAGTCGTACTAGCAATATTCGAATTTGCAGTTCCCGATTTTCAGTTTAAGTCAGTTGTCTTCGTTCTACTATGTGGATTGTCAGCATGGCTAGGGGCAATGTTATCTATTGTACTCTTAAAGGAAAAGGTTAAGTGAACAAACAGAGGACTTCCGACAAACGGGGAGTTCTTTCTTAATAATTTTTGGATTGTATCAGTTGCTAAATAAGATGGGAAGGCGGAAAACTTCCTGTCTTTTGATTTGTATTCAGTAGGATAGATAATCCACGTTATAGAATTATTTCGAATAGGATGATTTTAATGAAAAAAATAATTGGTTTAACAATCCTTGTTTCTGTTTTGCTTTTGTCAGCTTGTGGTTCGGAAAAAGAAGCGAAGTCCGAATCGAAAAAAATCGTTGCTCACGAGGTGGAAAATAACAAAGTTGTCAACGAAAAGGAGTGGAAAGACGTCACTGAATTAGAAGAAGGCAAGATATACGATATGGAAACAAATGTGAAAGATTATATAGAAGAAGCGAATCGAATTTTTCACGAAGCTCCTGATCAAGATTCAAAATTGATCCAAGCGGGATACGATGAAGCGTATTATTATTATTTGGAAGCAATGGCGTTGGATAGAGGTCTGGACGTTGTTCAAGTCGAAGGTGTTTCGCTTGAAAAGGATTTTGATAATTTACAAAAACTGGTGGGCATAATTGAAGAAGGGCACCATAAGCGGACAGAACACATTGACCCTGAAAAATATGGTGCAAACAAACGTGAAGCCGTGAAGGATTGGGAAGAACCAAGCAAAAGAATGAATCAAGCTATCGAATATACAAAGCAATTATTGAATGACATTGACGTTGCGATCAACAAAGACGGCGAAGGTGAAACGTTTGGACTTGCATATCAAACGGACGGACAAAAAACAGAGGAACTTGAAGAGTTTATTGAAAGCGGCGAATAATTTCGTCGTTTTTTTGTTGTCTAAGAATTTGTGAATTTTTGGAATGTAGATAACGAGTTCTTCGAGAATCGCTCTCGAGGACAAAAGAAAGCCAAAATCGAAAAAGTGTCCACGATAACAGATCTCGAGGACAAAAGAAAGCCAAAATCGGAAAAAGTGTCCACGAGAATGGCTCTCGAGGACAAAAGAAAGCCAAAATCGGAAAAAGTGTCCACGAGAATGGCTCTCGAGGACAAAAGAAAGCCAAAATCGGAAAAAGTGTCCACGAGAACCGCTCTCGAGGACAAAAGAAAGCTAAAATCAGAAAAAGTGTCCACGAGAACCGCTCTCGAGGACAAAAGAAAGCTAAAATCAGAAAAAGTGTCCATAAGGAAATCTCTCGAGGGAACGAACCATATAATTAACTTTATGTAAAATATATATTGCGTAAAGTAAAATATTGTGTATAATAAAAGTATAATATAACAGGAGGTACAGTAATGAACTTATTGAAAAACAAAATCCAAGATGAGCGAGTTGTTCATGAACAAAATAAGATATATCGGGAAATTTATCTTTTGATTTTTGCTATTTGCTTCATATCGGTGATATCTAAATTTTTTATTTACGGCTTTGAGATGGAGCATGTGGTAACCGAAATGATTATTTTTTTCGCAGCAGGTATTTATTATTCTGTTCGAGCATCACAAAAAGGGTTGTTTTCTGCAGAAGTGGAAATGCATGATAGTAAAAGTAAGTGGAGCTATCAGACGAAAACGATTGTTATAGGTGTTGCAACTGGAATAGCATTAGGGCTGTTCTTCGGAATTAACAGTGCTGTCAACTATGCAGAAACTCCACTAGAAAGGGTTTATTATTTCTTTCTAACGTTTGCAACGTCCATGATGTTTTATATTCCGATTCTAGTGCTAGTATTGGTCATCAGTTATACGGCTGCCAAACATCGCAGTGATAAAGCGGTAGACAAACAACTAGAGGATGACGAATCATGAAAAACTTGAAGCTGAAAGTAGCAAGAGTGGAGCACGATTTATCTCAGGCCGAACTAGCTGAAAAAGTTGGTGTTACGAGGCAAACGATAGGTTTGATTGAACAGGGGAAATATAATCCAAGTCTGCAGCTGTGTTTATCGATATGTAAAACATTAAATAAAACATTAGACGATTTATTTTGGCAAGAAGAAGACTAAGTGCTTCATACACTTAGTCTTGATTTTTTTCATATTGAATTTTATGCAATCGTGCAAAAACTCCATCTTTGGTTAAAAGCTCCTGGTAGCTTCCTTCTTCGACAATACCTTCATTCGTTACAACTACAACTCGATCAGCATCTTTAATGGTTGCTAATCGGTGGGCAATCACTAATGTCGTACGGTTTTCGGCAAGCTGGTCGAATGATTGCTGAATCATTCGTTCTGTTTCCGTATCTAATGCAGATGTTGCCTCATCCAATATTAATATAGGTGGATTTTTTAAGAACGTACGGGCAATCGCTAATCGTTGCTTTTGACCGCCAGAAAGTTTTAAGCCCCGCTCACCAATTTGGGTGTCATATCCATTTGGTAATTCAGCTATCACCTGATCCAGATGTGCTTTTTTGGCAGCATCGATAATCTCTTCATCCGTTGCCTCTTGATTACCGTAGGCGATATTTTCCCTCACAGTTCCGGTAAAAAGGAAGACATCTTGTTGTACAATACCGATTTGCGAGCGTAATGATTTTTTCGTCATTTTCCGGATATCTATTCCATCTATCGTAATCGATCCGCCATTTACGTCATAAAACCTTGGTATTAATGAGCAAATTGTTGTTTTCCCTGCGCCAGAAGGCCCGACAAATGCAACCGTTTCTCCAGGATGGATTTGTAAATTAATATCTGCTAAAACTTGTTGTTGATCATCATAGGAAAAATCGACTTGATTAAATTTAATATCACCAGTTAGTTTATCGACAGTAACAGCATTAGGATCATCCTTAATTTCTGGTTCTTTTGCAAGAATTTCCTGAAAGCGCCGGAATCCTGCCATTCCTTTCGGGTACAATTCTAACAATGCACTTATCTTATCCACTGGTTTAATTAAAACATTGGTATAAAGAACAAAACTGACTAATTCTCCGTAGGTTAAATTGCCATTAAAGTTTAACCATGCCCCAACAATAAGGACAATTAACGTAAGAAAACGAGTCATCATATAAATACTGGAATGTGTTCCTGCCATCACTTTATATGCTTTAATTTTTGCTTTGCGGAATAAGCCGTTATCATGGTTGAATCGTTTTAATTCAAAATCTTCATTTGTAAAAGATTGAACGACTCTTACACCAGATACAGCATCTTCGACACGGGCATTTACACCAGCAATATTATGGTACATTTGGTGCCATGCTTTGTTCATGGCGATGTTACAATATGTTACTAAAGCAACTAACAGTGGCACCATCACTAATGCAATTAAAGCAAGTGTTGGGTTAATGGTGAACATAATCCAAAATGCTCCGGTAAAAGTCATAATCGCAATGAAAAAGTCTTCCGGACCATGGTGTGCCAATTCACCAATATCAAATAAGTCATTCGTGATTCGGCTCATAATATGACCAGTTTTCGTATTATCAAAGAAACGAAATGACTGACGTTGTACATGTGTAAATAACTGCTCACGCATATCTGTTTCAATATTGATTCCCAGTTTGTGTCCTAAGTAACTGACAACATATTGTAAGAAGGTACTGAGCAGATAGACTGCAAATAACAAGATACTGACTGTCACAATTAGATTCCAATCACGTTCAGGTAATAATACATCTATTAACCACTGTACGGCAATGGGAAAGGCGAGTTCTAAGATCGCGACAATGACAGCACTTGAAAAATCAATGATAAACAGTCGTTTATGCGGTTTATAATAAGAAAAAAACTGCTTTAACATGTTAGTAATACTCCTTTTTGATTATTGACTAACATATTATAGCAGAATTTTACCAAATAAGCTTATTATAAAAAGGTTTTCTTAATACCTGATTTGCCTCCTTCGGTATAATGCTGGGGAATGCGTTGTGTTTTTTCCAGTTCTAGTTGGTACTGATACCATGCGGCTTGAAACGTTTGGCGTACTATCCATAACCCAAAAATCACTTGGATGATCAAAGCTCCCCAGAACCAGTCTGTCGGAAGAAAGCTTGTAACCACTACAGCGAATACCACTTGCAGTAAAAATAACCCCCAATGCATCAGCAAAACAATCAAACTACCTGTCAAAATCGCGAGAATAAGAAACCATTCCATTAATATACCTCCATTATTGTGATATAGATCAATTCTTAGATGTAATCGGTCCGCTACAATAGTAAGTTAGAAGGTGGCGGGCGATCATGAACTCACTATTAGTATGGATTCATATGGTGGCAGGTATTCTATGGATTGGTGGATTATTTTTACTTGTCAATAATATAAAAAAAGGGATGCGACAAGCATCCCTTCATCATTTTATCTTTAGTTTATTATTAATCATTGGAATGCTTATATCAAGCAAATATTAGTTTCGCTAATCTCTTACTAGGAAACACGGGCCTTCTTATGTTGCATTTTTTTGACGAGTACTCCTTGTTTTGGACTAAATAAAAATGCCAATAGAAAGAAAACACCAGTCATAGTGGCCATCGCACCTGCAATCGATACATTCCAGAAGCTAGCGACTAGGTAGCCACTAATAGCAGACAAAATGCCAATGAGTCCGCTCAGCACAATCACTACTATAAATCGCTCGCTTAAAAGATAAGCGGTTGCTCCAGGAACAATTAACATGGCTACAACTAATATCGCGCCAACACTATCAAAGGAAGCAACGGTAGATAGTGAGACCATCGACATTAACATGTAATGAATAAAACCAACTGGAATACCAATTAACTTTGCATAAGCTGGATCAAATGTAGAGATTTTGATCGGACGATAGAAGATGATAATCATTACGATATTAAGTATGCAAACAATGCTAAGCATCCAAACAGCAACAGGTCCGTAGCTTACCCCAGCAAGCGTTAATTGATTCCAAGGGACAAACGTAATTTCTCCCATCAATGCATGTTTAACATCTAAATGAACTTGGTTTCCGATAAATGAAATCAGTACAACGCCAAGTGCAAAAAGCGAGGTAAATACAACACCAATAGCAGCATCAGATGGAATTCCTGTTCGATGTAGCATTTCAATAAAGATAGCCGTAAATAACCCGATTACCAATGCACCGATTAACATAGGGAAACCTGATATCGACTGGGTAAAGAAAAAAGCGAGCACAATCCCTAATAAGACGGTGTGGCTGATCGCATCTGCTATCATAGCCATTTTTCGCAACACAAGAATCGAACCACTTATGCCACAAGTGAACCCTACAAGACATCCGGTAATAATAATCCACATCGTATAGGTTGTCATCTTACCAACCTCCTAACGACCAGCCCTTTTGTAAAGCCAAATATTAATGATATAAAGAATAGAATAGAAGCCGTTAAGACGATCATTGGTCCAGTCGGTAAATCTTGGATCACACTACTCGATATCGTGCCAATCAATCCCGATATTGCCCCGAATGTCCCACTAATGACTGTCATTTTGCCAATACTGTCTGTCCAGTACCTTGCAGCAAGGGCAGGGGTTATTAATAATGCAACGATTAATACGACACCTACCATTTGAATCCCGATGACAATGACAGCTACTAACAATGAGAAGAGTAAAACATTGATCCATTTTACTGGGATGCCAATTCCTTTAGCAAAGGTAAAATCAAATGTTGTATAATGAAATTCACGAAAAAAGATGAGAGTAAGTAGCAAAACAAGTAGGGAAACTACTCCAATCGTATAGACATCATTTTTTACAATGGATGCTGCCTGCCCGAAAATAAATGAATCAATTCCTGCTTGGTTTCCGGACATATTTTGCTGGATGTAGGATAATAATAAAATCCCAAACCCGAAGAAAACGGATAGAATCACTCCGATTGCCGCATCTGTTTTCAATTTCGTTTGTTGGATAATCATTTGAATAAAAGAAGTTGCTAAAAGACTTGTAACGGTAGCACCTATTAACAATACTGGTAGGGATTTGTTTTGAAACAAAATATACATAAAGGCCACTCCTGGTAATGTTGCATGTGCCATCCCATCACTAATTAAACTTTGCTTGCGTAAATAGACAAAACAGCCAATTACTCCACTAGAAAATCCTAATAATAAGCTACCGATCATGACCCAGCGAAAGTTCGGGCTTTCTAATAATGTCATCCATTCCGTTATCATAGTGAATTCCCCGCAATAGAAGGTGGAAAAGTTAAGCTGCCTCCATATGTTCGTTCAATATTTTGCGGATGAAAGACATCACGCGTTTTACCACAACAGATTGTCTTTTTATTTAATAATAGAACGTGATCAAAATATTCCTGGACGGTTTGTAGGTCGTGATGTACGATGATGACCGTTTTTCCATCATTTTTCCATTGTTTCATCAGTTGAATCATCATTTTTTCTGTTGCCGCGTCAACACCTGCAAAAGGTTCATCCATAAAATAGATCGGTGTGTTTTGCGCAAGTGCTCTAGCTAAGAAAACCCGCTGCTGTTGTCCGCCAGATAACTGGCTAATTTGTCTGTTCGCATATGCTTCCATTCCAATTTCTTTTAAAAATGACATTGCTAAATCTTTTTCTTGCTTGGAAATCGGTCTAAATCGTTTGAAATGTTTGTAACGCCCCATTAAAACAACATCTAAAGCATTGATCGGGAAATCCCAATCGACTTCACTACGTTGTGGGACATAGCCGATCAGATCCTTCTGTTGTGTAAAAGGTTGTTCCAAAACATCAACTTTTCCCTCGGTGATCGGAACTAATCCTAGTATTGCTTTCATTAGCGTGGACTTGCCAGCACCGTTTGGTCCGATAATGCCAGTAATCGAACCCTTGGGTACCTGAAAGTGAACGTTTTCCAGCACTTTTTGTTGTTGATATTGCACAGATAAGTTGTGAACAGATAGTGCTAACATGAGTAACCCTCCTATTTTAGTGCATCTACAATCGTGTCAATGTTGTGTTTTACCATTCCGATATAGGTTCCTTCCTCCGTTCCTTCTTCCCCCATAGCATCAGAGAAAAGCTCTCCACCAATTTCTACAGTGTGTCCTTTTTCTGTTGCCCCTTCTACTACAGCTTTGATCGAACGTTCAGAGACACTGCTCTCAACAAATACACCTTTTACATCACGATCAATCAATATATCAACTATGTGATTGACATCATGGACACTGTAGTCTGATTCTGTACTGAGTCCTTGCAAGCCAACCACATCAAATCCGTAACGAATGCCAAAATAATGAAAAGCATCATGAGCGGTAACGAGAACTCTGCTTTGTTCTGGTATTTCATTAATTTGTTCTTCAACATATCTTTCTGTCTCCGTTAATTCTTCGAGGTATGTTTGAGCATTGTCTTGGAATTGTGTCTCATTATCTGGGTCTAAGCTGCTCAATTCGTCAGCTACTACTTGCACAACATCCTTCCAAATCGAGATGTCAAACCAAACATGTGGATCATAGACTTGCTCATTTTCAGGATCTGCCAATAGTTTAGCTGAATCGATTTGTTCAGCAACTGCAATCGTTGGTTTTTGGTTTTGCATTTGTTCAAATATTTCATCCATCTGACCTTCAAGATGTAAACCGTTATAAAAGATGATTTCTGCCCTTTCTAATGTTTCGATGTCACCTTGTACGGCATTGTACAAGTGTGGGTCTACTCCTGGCCCCATTAAACTTTGCACTTCTACCAAGTTTCCGCCAACGTTTTCTACAACATCTGCAATTTGCGCAATTGTTGTGACGACTTGTATTTCTTCGGATTCACTACTTGCATCATTTGTTGCACAAGCACTAAGTATTCCTAAACATAAAACAATCCCTAATAACCATTTTTTTATCATAAATTCTCCACCCCTAAAAAAGTTTTACAAGGGAAACTTTTACGGTAAAAAAATAGACTTGCGCACTAAAGTTTCCTTTGTCTAAATTATATGCATTGATGAAAAAATGTCAACTATTTCTTTTTTGTTTTTTGGCTGTTTGGTATACTAAGGGAAATAGTAAGCTTGGATTAGTGTGAAGGAGAGTGTCATGACAACAATCAATGATATTGCAAGACTAGCTAATGTATCGCGTTCAACGGTTTCACGCCACTTGAATAAAAATGGCTATGTAAGCCAAGAAGCACAGGAACGAATTGATAAAGTTATCGAAGAGACCGGTTATTTCCCGAGTCAATCAGCCAAATCGTTACGAACGAAAAAAACGGGTGTAGTTGGAGTGATTTTACCGAAAATAAGCACTGAAACAGCCAGTCGTGTTGTGGACGGTATTAATCAAGTATTGCAGGAAAATGATTATCAAATGCTGTTGACGCAAACCTTATTAGAAAAGGAAAAAGAAATTGCCTTTATCAGACTATTACAATCTCGAAATGTAGATGGGATTATTTTATTAGGAACCAATACAGACGAAGCTCTAGTGGAGGAGATCAAGAAATCAGATGTTCCTGTCGTTGTACTTGGCCAAGACATGCCGGGAACTACATCGATACATTATCCTGATTACAAGGCAACAGCGGAAATGATTAGCTACATGATTGAGAAAGGATACCGAGATATTAGTTTTATTGGGGTACCGGAGGATGACCCTGCAGTAGGAATAGTAAGGAAAAAAGCATATATTGATACATTAAAGGAGCATAATCTACCGGTTTTAACTGAACGGATAACTTATGGTGATTTTAGTATTGATTCTGGCTATCATGCGATGGAAACAATTATGAAGCAATCGAAGAAACCAGATGCTGTCTTTGTTGTAACGGATAATATGGCAGTTGGTGCGATGCAATATTTAAAAGAAAATCATTATAATATTCCAGCGGATATCGGTATGGCAACAACGGGTGTATCGCGTTTATCCAAATATATCGAGCCTGTCCTAACAACGATTGATTTTCAGAACGAAAAAGCTGGTATCGCTATTACTCGTTTGCTCATGAGACAATTAAACGGTTACAAAAAAACAAAAAAATTAACCCATACCTATAGACGATTGACAGGAAATAGTTTATAATCTGTTTTAACGAATGTGTGAGAACGATCCCATATCATTCGTTATCATTTTTGTCTGATGTGGAATCGATCCCACTTTTATTAAAATAGAGGAGGTAATCTTAGATGGCAAGTAATGAAGAGATAGCAAAACAAGTCATCCATGCCATAGGCGGAGAAGCGAATGTTCAATCGATTGCTCACTGTGCAACAAGACTCCGTATTATGGTACATGATCGTGAGAAAGTGAATGTAGAAGAAGTAGAAGAGATTGATAAAGTAAAAGGAGCTTTCTTTAATTCGGGACAATACCAAATTATTTTTGGAACAGGAACAGTAAATCGGATTTACGAAGAGGTGACAAATCTAGGTGTTTCTGGTTCATCCAAATCAGAAATGAAAGAAGATACCAAAAAGCAAGGTACTGCTTTTCAACGGGCTATCCGCACATTTGGTGATGTTTTTGTACCAATTATTCCTGTCCTTGTTGCAACCGGTTTATTTATGGGGTTACGCGGACTTATTACGCAAGAACAAGTATTAGCATTATTTGGTTTAACACCCGATAGTATTTCGGATAACTTTTTATTATTTACTGAAGTGTTAACAGACACAGCTTTTGTCTTTCTGCCAGCTCTTGTAGCATGGTCAACCTTTAGAGTATTTGGCGGAACACCTGTAATCGGTTTAGTACTAGGGTTAATGCTTGTTTCACCATCATTGCCAAATGCGTGGGCAGTAGCAGAAGGAGCAGCGGAACCACTTTACTTTTTAGGCTTTATTCCAGTAATCGGTTATCAGGGTTCCGTTTTACCAGCATTTTTTGCTGGTTTAATCGGAGCTAAGATAGAGAAGTTTTTTCGTAAACGTGTGCCAGAAGCATTGGACTTAATTGTAACACCATTTTTAGTATTACTAATTATGATTATCTTATCGTTATTTGCATTAGGGCCAGTACTACACTTAGTAGAAAATTGGATTTTTGATGGAACAATGGCATTATTAGAATTACCGCTAGGGTTAAGTGGATTAATCATTGGATTTTTCCATCAACTCATCGTTATCACAGGGGTTCATCACATCTTTAATTTCTTAGAAATCCAATTGTTGGAAAACTTAAATTACAACCCGTTCAACCCTATTATTACAGCATCGATTGCAGCTCAAGGTGGTGCAGCATTAGCAGTTGCTGTAAAATCAAAGCAAAAGAAAATGAAGGCTTTAGCGTATCCTTCATCATTATCGGCATTTCTAGGAATTACCGAACCAGCCATCTTCGGTGTTAATCTACGTCATGGTAAACCATTTATAATGGGATTAATTGGTGGAGGTATCGCTGGTTTTATCGCAACATTATTTAATTTACAGGCAACCGGAATGGCCATCACCGTAATTCCTGGTATATTACTTTATTTAAATGAACAATTATTCTTATATATTTTAGTAAACATTGTGGCAATTGGTATTGCATTTGGTTTAACCTACTTCTTTGGGTATAAGGAAGATAAATAAGAGTAGCTGTGATAAGAAAAGGCCGGATTGCTCCGGTCTTTTGTCTATAAATGCTGGTCTTACGGACAAAAGATAGCCCAATCTAGTTTAATTGTCCATAAGAATGGATCTTACAGACAGAAATTAGTTGTACCAAGAATAAGTGTCCGTAAGACTAAATCTTATGGACAAAAAATAATGAAAACAAATAAAAGTTCCATAAGAACGAATCTTACGGGCAAAAAAGAGTCAAATCAAGAAAAAATGTCCACAATAATTTTACAAGGGGATAATCGAATGGATAGAGATCAAGAATTGCGACAGAAAGCACAACAGGAAGTAGAAAAATATCAGATGATCGTCACTTCTGATCCTTACCGACCGACCTATCACATAGCACCGCCAGTAGGTCTTATCAATGATCCAAACGGTTGGATTCAATGGAATGGCATCTATCATCTTTTTTACCAATGGATGCCGTTTGGAACCGAGCATGGGGCTAAATTCTGGGGACATCTCTCATCCACAAACTTAGTGGATTGGAAGCAAGAACCGATCGCTTTAACACCAAGTGAATGGTTTGATAAAGATGGTTGTTACTCGGGAAGTGCCATTTCACATGATGATCAACTCCATCTTTTTTACACTGGTAATGTCAAAACTAATGGTGTTCGGGAAACATACCAATGTTTAGCAACATCTAAAGATGGGATTCATTTTGATAAAAAAGGAGTACAAATTGAACTACCAAATGGTTTCACTGCTCATTTCCGTGATCCAAAGATATGGAGAGAGAACGATAAATTTTATATGGTGATTGGAGCTCAAAAAGAAGATAACACAGGCTCTGTTGTTTGGTATGAATCAGAAGATCTTCAAGACTGGGAGTACAAAGGTATCTTGGCAGATGGATTCGGATATATGTGGGAGTGCCCAGACTTTTTCTCACTAGATGGGCAAGATGTACTGCTTTTTTCCCCACAAGGATTGAGAGCAGAGGGAATCAACTACCGGAATGTCTATCAAAGCGGCTATGTGATCGGGAACTGGAAGGATCATTTTACGTTTGGCGAGTTTACAGAATTAGATCGCGGTTTCGAATTTTATGCACCACAAACCACCCTAGATGAAAAAGGTCGACGTTTGTTATTCGGGTGGATGGGTGTACCTGATCAGAAAGAAGAATATCATCCTACTAAAAAGCATCATTGGATTCATCAATTAACATTACCTAGAGAACTAGAATGGAAGGATGGGGAAATCTGTCAAAAGCCTGTAGAAGAGCTCGTCGAATTACGGGATGAGTTGATCGTTCATGAACTTGGACCTATAGCCAAAACAATTCCGAGAGCGAGCGAAATACTACTAGATGAAATGACAAGCGAAAAAGGATATATTACGATATTCGATTATGCTACAATAGATTTTGATAAAAAAAATCGAACTATCAAACTAACGCGACCAGCATTCGATACTGGTGAAAAAGAAGAACGAGTAGGGATTGTCGAGAATGACATAAACGATATTCGTATTTTTCTAGATCATTCTTCTTTGGAAATATTTATTAATGGCGGGGAACTCGTCTTTACCTCACGTATGTTTGCTAATATTCATCATGCAACATTAGAGGTACAAGCACAAGGTCAGTTGTCATTATGGTCGTTAAAGCAGAAGTTTTAGGGAGGTAACCGTGTTGAAGTTAGGTGCAATTGAAGCTGGAGGAACTAAATTTGTTTTAGCCATAGGTAATGATCAAGGTGACATTCTTGAAAAAGAGGTTATTCCAACAGAACATCCTGATATTACCGTGCCAAAAGTGTTGGCTTTCTTTGAAGGCAAAGGTATCAAACGCCTTGGTCTTGGAGGATTTGGTCCGATTGATATTAATGAAACCAGTCCTGCGTATGGTCAATTACAAAAAACACCAAAAACAGACTGGGTGGATTATCCCTTAGGGGCCAAATTAAAAGAAGGTTTAGGTGTCCCGATCATCATTGATACGGACGTGAACGTAGCAGCAATGTCAGAAGCGAAATGGGGAAATGCCACAGATGTAGATACTTGCTTATATATTACAGTTGGTACTGGTATTGGTGCGGGAGCGTATTTCCATGGACAAACATTAAAAGGATTATCCCATCCGGAAATGGGGCATATTAAAGTCCGTCGTCATCCGGAAGATGCCTATGAAGGTACTTGTCCTTATCATGGTGACTGTCTCGAAGGTGTTGCTGCCGGCCCTTCCTTAGAAAAGAGATGGGGAAAGAAAGGTCATGAACTTGCAGATGATCAAAAAGTCTGGGAAATGGAAGCTTTTTATTTAGCACAAGCATTGACGAGCTATATTTACATTTTATCACCAGAGCGGATTATTATGGGTGGCGGCGTCATGAAACAACAACAACTCTTTCCTTTGATCCGAAGAAATGTTTTAGAAATGCTTAATGGCTATGTCAGTTCACCATATTTAACGGAAAAAGAAATCGATCGTTATATCGTATCACCTGGATTGACGGATGAAGCAGGAGTGAAAGGTGCTTTGTATTTGGCGATGCAGGAATAACCTTATTACTATTTAAGTCATTGTTTAGACCATAATCGAAACTATAATAAAGGGTACAGCCCCTTTATTATAGAAACAGCTATTGATTAGTTTTAGCTGACTGATTTTACTTTCAGTCAGCTTTTTCATCTATGAAATAATTAGCTCCATTGTTTTAAAGAAATGTAAACAAATTTACATTCTCTCGTCAAAACCCCCTCCAACCAGACGATTACCTTATTCTTCCTTTACGCGTACTTAACAAATTCCAAACATTCCGTTTAATTGTTATTAATAGTCAGCCTGTACAATAATCAATACAGACTAATTAACAGACAAACTGTAAAGGAGAGGAATCATACCATGTTTAAATTTAAATCTTCTATAATTTTATTTATGACTTTATTATTACTTGCTGCTTGTTCTGATAGTACATCGGGAGACGGAGAAGAAGCCGGAGTATCAGGTGAATTATCCTTCTATACATCCCAACCTGATGTTGATGCCGAGCAATTAGTGGAAGCTTTTAATCAACAATATCCAGATGTAACTGTTTCTACGTATCGTTCTGGCACGGAAGAGGTAATTAGTAAAGTACAAGCAGAGGCGCAAGCTGGTGATGTACAAGCAGATGTTTTGCTTGTAGCAGATGCAGTAACATTTGAAAGTTTAAAGGAACAAGAAATGCTGCAAGCTTATGAATCGCCTGAATTAGAAGCTATTCCAGATAATTTTGTTGACCCAGATCATATGTATGCTGGAACGAAAGTAATGTCAACGGCAATGGTTGTCAACACCAATAATGTTTCAGAACTGCCAACTTCATGGAATGCTTTAACAGAGGCAACAGATAATTTAGCAATGCCTAGTCCGTTATATTCTGGAGCAGCGGCATATAATTTAGGAGTGTTTACCCGAAATGATCAATTTGGCTGGGAATTTTATGAAAATCTGCAAGCAAATAATCCGACCGTTACCCAAGGAAATGGAGCAGTATTGCAAGCAGTAGCAGATGGCGAAGTTGATTACGGAATGGTTGTAGACTTTATTGTCGCGCGTGCAGAAGCAGAAGGTTCTCCGGTTACATTAGTTTATCCTGATGAAGGGGTTCCAGTTATTACAGAGCCAATTGGTATTATGAAAGATGCGCAAAATCAAGAAGCAGCCCAAGCGTTTGTTGATTTTGTCCTTTCTGAAGAAGGGCAAGAATTAGCAAAGGACATTGGCTATACACCGATCCGTGAAGGTGTTGAGGCACCAGAAGGATTGAAGACTATTGATGAGATGAATGTATTGGATGCAGATATTAAGGAATTGTATCAAGCAAGAGAAGAAGATAAAGAACGTTTTACTGAATTGTTTGGAGAATAGGATGAGTCAAGAATGAAAAATATGTCCAAGGAGATAATGCCGAATCGTGCATTATCTTCTCTGTTTAAGATGAAATTTATTAAAATTATTGCCTTACTGGCGATTATTATTTTCTTTTTAGTACCAGTTTTACGATTGGTTTTGCTAAGTTTTCAAGTAGACAGTCAGCTATCATTGCAAAACTATACCGATATATTACAAGATAGCAAGACTTGGTCTGTATTAACGGATACTATTCTGATCGTCTTAGGTTCCACAACCATTTCGGTAACATTAGGCGTGTTACTGGCATGGCTCGTTGCCTATACAGATATACGTGCAAAGAAATGGATGCAGGTGTTTATTATTTTACCTTTTGTGATCCCGTCTTATATATCGACATTAGCATGGACACAATTTTTAGGTGCAAATGGTCTTTATGGAAAATTAGTATCGGTTCTACCTTTTTCACTAGAACCTATTAATCTATACAGTATGGGTGGGATCATTTTTGTATTGGGGTTTTCTCATTATCCATTAGTGTACTTGCTATCTGTAAGTGTATTTCGCAAGGTACCGCGTGAAGTAGAACAAGCGGCACGTGTATCTGGTGCAAGTGGCTGGAGAACCTTTTTGAAAGTAACGGTACCATTGGCTCTCCCAGGAATAGCGAGTGGTGGTTTCCTAGCTTTTCTTGCTAATCTTGACAATTTTGGTATTCCGGCATTTTTGGGGATACCTGCACAAATTGATGTGTTAAGTACTTATATTTATCAACAAGTAGTTGGCTTTGGGCCGTCAGCATTCCAACGGGCAGCGACACTTTCTGTTTTGCTTGGGATTATTGCTTTATGTGGTA
Source organism: Gracilibacillus thailandensis (assembly GCF_010994055.1). Classification (NCBI taxonomy): domain Bacteria; kingdom Bacillati; phylum Bacillota; class Bacilli; order Caryophanales; family Bacillaceae; genus Gracilibacillus; species Gracilibacillus thailandensis. The sequence goes on from NZ_WJID01000013.1 coordinate 24,733, forward strand.
CATTGGTGCAATGGCTGTTATTAAAAAAGTCTAAACGTTTGGAGACAACAGTAGAGGACAAAAAGCCTCGCGTGCACCTTGGTAAAGCTAAAAACTTGATAGAGTTGCTATTATGGAGCTTTTTCTTGTTAACGAGTTTAGTACCATTTATTTCGATGTTAATGACTTCTTTATTATCAGCGTATGGATTGGACTTCACATGGGAGAATATTAGCCTAAAAAACTATCAATTTGTCTTAGAAAACAGTCCAAAGGCAAAACGAGCAATCGGAAACAGTTTGCAACTAGCGCTAGTAACCACTATTATTGGCGTGGTAATCGGTACGGCCTTTGCTTATTATCGTGTTCGTAAACCAAATCGTTGGAGTCAATTCTCAGAAATGTCGATTAGTTTACCATATGCATTACCAGGAACCGTAATGGCGTTAGCGATGATTTTTGCTTGGATGGAGCCTGTACCTGGCTGGAATCCAGGTATATACGGATCAGTGATAATACTTTTTATCGCTTATGTTACTAGATTTTTAATTTTGCAGGTAAGGGGAAGTATTACGGCTATTATGCAAGTAGATGTGTCCATGGAAGAAGCGGCAATGGTGAGTGGTTCGAATGGCTGGTCGAAATGGCGAAAAATACTAATTCCACTGTTATTACCGAGTGTACTAAGTGGAGCTTTCTTGGTTTTTCTCACAGCATTAACAGAATTAACAGTATCTTCTTTATTATGGTCAAGTAATAGCGAAACAATCGGTGTAGTTATTTTTAGTTTTGAGCAATCTGGTTATACCACTTACTCAACAGCCTTTTCCAGTTTGATCATCGCTTTAATTTTAATTGGTTTTATCACATTATATGTGCTTCAATACTTTTGGAACAGAAAGGTGGCAAACGTCAAATGACAATAGCAATTAATCAACTAAGTAAAGAATTTGACGGATTTCAAGCACTTAAAAAAATAAATTTGCAAGTACGAGAAGGGGAATTTATTGCGATTTTAGGCCCTTCTGGTTGTGGCAAAACAACATTACTTCGGTTATTAGCAGGTTTTCTATCTCCGAGTGAAGGAGAGATCGTGATCGGTAATAATGCAGTGGGTAATCCGCAGCAAACATTACCACCTGAACATCGAAATATCGGGATGGTCTTTCAATCTTTCGCATTATGGCCGCACTTAAATGTGCAAGAACATATCCGTTTTCCATTAATGCATCATCGATTTGTTAGAAAAGAAATAAAAAAGAATCAACATGAACGAATAAACGAAGTGTTAAAAATGGTGGATTTAGAGGCATTTGCTGAGCGGATGCCTAACGAATTATCTGGTGGACAGAAACAACGTGTGGCATTAGCTCGGGCAATTGCACCTCAACCTGAATTATTATTGATGGATGAACCACTAAGTAATCTAGATGCCGAACTGAGAATGGAAATGCGCAGTGAAATCCAAGCCTTACATCAGTTGACAAAGGCAACGATTGTCTATGTAACACACGATCAAGGTGAAGCATTGGCAATGGCAAACCGCATTGTTGTGATGAACCAAGGGGAGATAGAACAAATCGGTACACCTAGTGACATCTATACGAAACCAGTTTCCCCATTCGTTGCACGTTTTGTAGGAAAAGCCAATTTAGTAGAAGGTGTCTGGAACGAGAAGCATTTTGTCCCTTCGTTAGCTTCCGATATCCGCTGGCCAGATACAGGTGTCGTTTCGGCTATGAAAGAACAAAACATTTATCCAGTACGGCCGGAACAGTTTAGATTATCTAAAGAGAATGAAAGTGGCAGTGGCTTACCTGGACTGATTACTAGTGTACAGTTTCAAGGGAAAGAAATTCACTATACGTTAGAAGTAGCAGACCAAACATGGGCTGTTCATACTGATGTATCACAACGATTTTCTTTAGGCGAAGCGGTATATATTCATCTGTCAGTGCCACGTAATACAGTAACCAAGAACCATCATCATCAAGCAATATAATCGCTTACATTATATCTCTATGCTAAAATGAGACTAGATTGAATAGGAGAGGTGAGAGTGATGAAGAAGCTTGAATTAGGTAACAGTGGTTTGCAAGTTAGTGAAATTTCGTTAGGCTGTATGCGAATGGACCAATTGTCCAAGCAAGATGCAAATCGTGTGATTGAAAATGCGCTAGAACTAGGGATAGACTTTTTTGATCATGCTGATATTTATGGTGGCGGTAAATCAGAAGAAATTTTCGCTGATGCAATTAATATGAACCCATCTATTAGAGAAAAAATGGTGATTCAATCGAAATGTGGGATTCGCGACGGCTTTTTTGATTTTTCCAAAGAACATATTCTTGCCTCAGTGGAAGGCAGTTTAAAAAGATTAAAAACAGATTATTTAGATGTGCTTTTATTACATAGGCCAGATACACTTGTTGAACCAGAAGAAGTGGCAGAAGCATTTAATGAGTTAAAGCAAAGTGGAAAGGTTCGCCACTTCGGGGTAAGTAATCAAAATCCGACCCAAATCGAATTACTAAAAAAATATGTTGAGCAAGACTTAGTAGCTAACCAGCTGCAATTAAGCTTGATGTTTACACCAATGATCGATGCGGGTCTAAATGTAAATATGGAGCATGATCCAGCGATTGTTCGCGATGGAGGAGTGTTGGATTACAGTCGTCTTCATAATATGACGATCCAGCCATGGTCCCCATTCCAACATGGTTTCTTTGAAGGTGTATTCGTTGATAATGATCAATTCCCTGTATTAAATGAAAAATTACAAGAGTATGCAGAGAAAAAGGGTGTCACGAAATCAGCGATTGCAATAGCATGGATCTTACGTCATCCAGCTAGATTGCAGCCTATTGTAGGTACTATGAATCCAGAACGCCTGCAAAATATTGCGAAAGCATCAGAAGTAAATCTGACAAGAGAAGAATGGTATGACTTGTATCGGATTGCGGGGAATAAGTTGCCGTAAGGGCTTGACAAAAAAACAAGAAAATGGTAAATTGTAAATGTCTCAAATATAACCGACGGGTTGTATTACTACCAAAAAACACAGAACCTACTAAAATAAGGCCTTAGTGCCGGAATTGACTCTAGTAGGGTCTAAAAAAATCACTTATCTTTTAAGATAAGTGATTTTTTTGTATATTTTTGCCAAAACAATAGTAAAAAAGTCCGATTTTGGTTATAATGGACTAAATTGTATTTGGGAGGTATATTCTATGAATCGACCATATGTATTAGGTTTAGATATTGGAATTGGATCAGTTGGTTGGGGAATAATTGATCAAAATCAAAATATTATTGATGCTGGAGTTCGTTTGTTTCCAGAAGCAGACAAAACCTTTAATGAAAGCCGTCGTAGTTACCGTGGAACAAGAAGGCTATTAAGAAGGAGACGTCATCGAATAGAAAGGGTTTACCAATTGTTGGATAATCATAGGTTATGGAGAAAAGAAGATAGAATAGATTACCGAAATCATAAGGAAACCCCTTATCATATTCGAGTAAAAGGATTGACGGAACCGTTATCAAATGAAGAATTAGCGATTGCATTAATTCATTTAGCTAAAAGAAGAGGGATACATAACTTAGATGTTGCAGAAGATGATAAAACTAGTAAAAATGAGTTATCTACATATGAACAGATTAAAAGGAACAAAAAGTTATTAGATAATAAATATATATGTGAGATTCAGATGGAGAGATTAGAGAAAGAAGGACAAATACGCGGCCATCGAAATCGTTTTCAAACCGCAGATTACGTAAAAGAAGCTAAAAAGATATTAGAAACACAGAAGTCTTTTAATAAACAAGTGACAGGTAAGTTAATTGAGAGTTATATAGACCTACTAGAAAATAGACGTGAATATTATGATGGACCAGGATATGGTAGTGAATATGGTTGGGATCAAGATATTAAAAAATGGTACGAAAATATGATGGGAAAGTGTAGTTATTTTCCTGATGAATTAAGAGCTGTTAAGGAGTCTCATTCTGCACAACTTTTTAATTTATTAAATGATTTAAATAATCTCATTTTGAATCGAGAAGAAAATACAAAATTAACTAAAGAAGAAAAAGAATTGTTGATTGAAAATCAATTTAAACAATATAAATCAGTTACTTTAAAACGTATAGCAAAAGAACTAAAAGTAGATGAACACGATATAAAGGGATTTCGTATCGACACGAAAGGAAAGGCTTTATTGACTTCTTTATCTACTTATCATGACATTAAAAAAATAACTAGTAAGCCAAATATTTTAGAATCAATCGATACATTAGATAAAATTGCAGAATTAGCTACCATCTTTCAGTCTAAAAATGATGTCAAACAAGAACTTGTAAGAATTGGTTTTCCTTTAAATGAAGAAGAAATTGAGCAAATAAGCGATCTGAATTATAGTGGAACGCATTCTTTAAGCTTGAAAATGATAAATCAACTATTACCAGATCTTTGGGAAACTTCTAAGAATCAAATACAATTAATTACGGAAAGAGGTTATAAACCTAAGGATGTAAATTATGAAAATAAAACATACATTCCTTATTCCCAAATAGATGAATACATCCTTTCTCCAGTAGTAAAACGATCCTTTAAGCAAACGGTCCGAATTATCAATGCAGTTATAAAAAAATATGGAGTTCCAAGTGAGATCGTTGTCGAATTAGCGCGTGAAAAGAATAGTGATGATAAAAAGAAATTTCTAAATGATTTGAATAAAAGGAATGCAACGATTATTCAGCAAGTTCGAGAAAAGTTAGATGCAATGGATCTAAGTCCTTCAAAAGGTTTATTTAATATGCTTAGATTATGGCACTTACAAGATGGTCTTTGTATGTACTCTATTGAACCAATTCCAATAGAAGATTTAATGAACAATCCCCAACATTATGAAATTGATCATATTATACCTAGATCTGTTTCATTTGACGACTCTCAAAATAACAAAGTATTAGTACGAAAAGAAGAAAACCAACAGAAAGGAAACCTTACACCATTTCAATATTTTCGATCAAATAAAACATCTGTAACTTATGAAAAATTCAAGGCAAATGTTTTGCAATTAGCAAAGTCTTCGCAAAAAGTATCTCGTAAGAAAAAAGAATATTTACTGGAAGAACGTGATATAAACAAGTTTTCGGTACAAAAAGATTTTATCAATCGAAACTTGGTGGACACAAGATATGCTACTAGGGAAATTTTGAATACATTACAACAATTTTTTGTGGCAAATAACCAAAATGTAAAAATCAAATCTATAAATGGATCGTTTACTAACTATTTAAGAAAATTATGGGATTTTAATAAGGATCGTGGTGCAGATTTCAAGCACCATGCGGAAGATGCTTTAATTGTTGCAATGGCAAATCATATATTTGAGTATAAAAAATCTTTTAAAGCGGATCACTTAGTTTATGCAAATGATAACATGCTTGATGCAGAAACTGGTGAAGTTTTATCTGAAGATCAATTTAATGCAGCTTTTACAGAAAAGATTAATAAGATTAAAGCTATCAAAAACTATAAAGGTTATAAATATTCTCATAAAGTTGACATGAAACCTAATCGTCAGTTAATGAATGACACTTTGTTTTCAACAAGGGTTAAAGATGATCAAGAATATGTAATCAATAAAATTAAGGATATTTACGATGCAGATAATGATAAATTGAAAAAGATAATGAATAAAAACCCTGAAGATTTATTGATGTATCAACATGATAAACAAACATATGAAAAATTAGAACGTATTTTTGAGCAATATAGTGAAGTGAAAAATCCATTACAACAATTTTATAAGGAAACAGGTGAATATTTAACAAAATATAGTAAAAAAGGTAATGGTCCAGTTGTTAAATCAATAAAATATTATGGCATTAAGTTAAGTGAATATCATGATTTGTCTGATAAATTTAATCCCAAAAATAAAAAAGTAATAACTCTATCTATTAAACCATTAAGAATGGATGTCTATTTTGAAAATGGGTTATACAAGTTTATAACAATACGCTATAACGACCTAAAGGAAAATAAAAACGGCTATAATATTAACAGGGAAATATATGAACAGAAGCTAAAAGAGAAAAAAATAAACTCAAAAGAGAATTTTGTTTTTAGCTTGTATAAGAACGATATCATGGAGATTAATGGTGAGGAACTAAGGTTAATAGGAGTGAACAATGATAAATTAAATAGAATTGAAGTTAATACTGTAAACTATGAATACAAAGAATATTGTGAAAAGCACAATATAAAAAATAAAAGACTTATTAAAACAATATCAAGAAATACAACACATTTCGTCAAGTTGGCAACTGATGTATTGGGGAACAAGTATATTATTAATAATGAAAAATTGAAATTCTCTTTTTATAAATAAAGAAGGAGCTGATATGGTTGGGATGGAGGATCATTCATATTACTAATGTAGATCAGTTGTCATTACAGTTGGATAATTTGAAGGTAAAGAAATCAGATGATGAATTAAAAATACCTTTACGTGATATTTTTGCAATAATAATAGAAGACCTTACCTGTAAATTAACAAGTCGACTAATGATTGAGTTATCTAAAAATAATATTCTAGTATTGTTATGCAACCAAAAGTATTTACCCGAATGCGTAATACAACCAGTAACTGGGCACGCGCTACAATTTCGACAAATGATGAAACAGTTAAACTGGACACACGATTTAAAAGGTATATTGTGGAAGGAAATTATTCAAAGAAAAATAATCAATCAAGCAGAAGTAATGCGTAGGAATTACATTGAAAAAAATAGAATTGCAAAATTAAATGAATTAGCTACTAAAGTTGAAAATCAGGATACAAGTAACGTGGAAGGGCAAGCTGCTAGAATCTATTTTAATAGCTTTTTCGATGAAAATTATACGAGAAGTAATCAAAATTACATCGAAAATGCAGCACTTAATTATGGTTATGCTATTGCTCACTCTGCAATAGCACGAACTATAGTTGCTAAAGGACTTATTTCTGGGCTCGGTATATATCATAGAGGGGAGAGAAACCCACATAATTTAGCATCAGATATTATAGAACCATTTCGACCAATCATCGATTACTTTGTGGTAAAACACCCACCTGATGGCTATTTAACAAAAGATTATCGTATTCAGCTAATTAATTTGTTACATTCGAAAATTGTAATAAATAATAAAATGCAAACGTTTATAAGAGCAATTGAAATTTCGATAGACTCCTTTTTAGAATTCTTTGAAACTGGTAAGTCAGAAAAGATTCAATTACCCAGTCTAGAAAAACTAGTCCTACATGAGTCTTAGATTTGTGAGAGTAATGATAATGTTTGATTTACCAGTAGAAACAAAAAAACAAAGGAGAACATATACGAAATTTCGTAAAGAACTAATTAGACATGGATTTTTAATGATGCAGTACTCTATTTATGTTAAGTCGTGTTTAAATAAAGAAGCGGCTGAAGGTACTATTAACTTGGTGAAACGCTTTCTGCCGCGGGACGGTCATGTAAGATCAATTATTATTACAGAAAAACAATTTGAAAAAATGAGTGTTCTAGTTGGTGAAGAGGATAAAAATTTAGATATACTAGGCGAAAATAGAACGATAGAATTTTAAGGTGGTGTATTTTTGGAACTACGATTATTAGTTCGTAGAGATATTGATGATTATCATATTAATATAAGTCAGTACAGTTCTTTGTTTGTCAATTACACAACTGATGAAAGATCACTTATCCAACCCTTAATAGAATATTTTCAACCAAAAAGTAAAGTAAAAAATGAATTAAGGATACTTGATATTGATAATGATTATGAAGAATTATCTACTTCTCGATATCATGCTATTACATTTACAAATGATGCATTATTGGAAGAAACAAAACTGGGTTCTAAATCCTTGTTGAAAGGACAGGTGAAACATAGCTTTTTAAATAATGTTGAAGCGGACGGATATATTAACAATATTAATGTATTACTTGAAGACTTAGTAGAACAATCTATATCTGAGTTACCAGTAAGGCCGAAACTACTAACTTATGATTCGATAATAAAATTACTTGAAATAGACCTTGGTTTAAACATGCTAAATGAGACAAATCAATTTATGCATCAAAACAAACTATTGTTACCGATATTGAATAGATATTTACTCAATAATTTAAAACAACCTGGTATTGTATTTTTCTTCTATCCCGAAACTTATTTGAGTCCAAGAGAACAAAAAGAAATGTATGAATTATTACAAATATTCAGTAAAACAATACCTGTATTTGTTATAACTAAATCAAAGCAATTTTTAACTAGAGAAATGTCAGGAATGAATTACTTTATTCAAAGTAAGCAGATATTTAGCAGTAATTTTATTGAAGAATTAGAGTGGAATAGTCCAGTTAATTTTGATTATTCAGCCCTTCAGCAAAGTATAATGTCAATTTTATATAGGTATGCTGATGTTTTTGAGTTGAAACCCGAGTTATCAAACTTTGAGGATGCTGAGGTGGTACTATTTAGATCTATAGATTTGTATGTATTTAGCTCACTTATGTATAAAATGAAATATAAATTTTCACTAAATCTAGATGGTAACCAAATGTATAAGCCGGTTTATGAGTATATAATGGAACTTTATGAAAAAGTTTGATATATTTTCATTAGAGGTTTTAGTACTCTGTGTTTTTAGGTAGTAATGAGACGCAGGTATTTGCCATTGTTGCATTACTCTAGTTTTAGTACTCTGTGTTTTTAGGTAGTAATGAGACGTTTCTTGACGTTGCATTCGTTTCAATGCGTTTTAGTACTCTGTGTTTTTAGGTAGTAATGAGACATGAATCGTGATGGGTTCACTTTACTAGTAGTTTTAGTACTCTGTGTTTTTAGGTAGTAATGAGACATAACCAAGTTCTTCTCGTCCTTTTGTTTGGTTTTAGTACTCTGTGTTTTTAGGTAGTAATGAGACAATGTAGTAATGGAGTATGCGAATAGTATAGTTTTAGTACTCTGTGTTTTTAGGTAGTAATGAGACCAAGTATCGCAGAGTATCGAACCTGTATGGGTTTTAGTACTCTGTGTTTTTAGGTAGTAATGAGACCAGGTAAGGATCACACAGGTGTCGTGTATAGTTTTAGTACTCTGTGTTTTTAGGTAGTAATGAGACCAAGTATCGCAGAGTATCGAACCTGTATGGGTTTTAGTACTCTGTGTTTTTAGGTAGTAATGAGACCAGGTAAGGATCACACAGGTGTCGTGTATAGTTTTAGTACTCTGTGTTTTTAGGTAGTAATGAGACCTCTCCAAAAATAAAACGCCTTTCCGATAAGTTTTAGTACTCTGTGTTTTTAGGTAGTAATGAGACCCGGCTTGAATATTTGGCGCTCCTCGTCGGGTTTTAGTACTCTGTGTTTTTAGGTAGTAATGAGACTCCGGATTAGGATCATCGGTGCCACTATCAGTTTTAGTACTCTGTGTTTTTAGGTAGTAATGAGACGACGATTTAAAAACAAAAGCAACTGGTAACGTTTTAGTACTCTGTGTTTTTAGGTAGTAATGAGACGAATTCATAGAATATAAGATTTAAAGGAGGGTTTTAGTACTCTGTGTTTTTAGGTAGTAATGAGACGAATTCATAGAATATAAGATTTAAAGGAGGGTTTTAGTACTCTGTGTTTTTAGGTAGTAATGAGACAAAGATTGCAGAATTTAAGCATCATACATTGTTTTAGTACTCTGTGTTTTTAGGTAGTAATGAGACTATATCGAATAATTTTTGTCCTAAATGTTTGTTTTAGTACTCTGTGTTTTTAGGTAGTAATGAGACCTCTCCAAAAATAAAACGCCTTTCCGATAAGTTTTAGTACTCTGTGTTTTTAGGTAGTAATGAGACTTCACAGCTACCCACAAATTATATTTATTTGTTTTAGTACTCTGTGTTTTTAGGTAGTAATGAGACGAAGAAGTAGAAATATATAAATGCTAGTTTATAAATGTACATAAATGATCATTTAAGAATGTACAACCCTGACCGATAAATGCATACTTAATTTGAGGTGAGGAGAATGCATTTATCGATTAATTTAACAACTGACTTTAAAGTGGATAGTCTGACAGACTTATCCAAATATAAACTAATGATGGAGAGTCTTGGGATGAAAATTAATAAGAGTGAACTAGCACGGCAACTAAAAGTCGATCGACGAACAGTTGATAAGTATTTAAATGGATATGTTCCTAGTAAGTCCAGAAGGAGGAAATCTAAAATAGATGATTATTATGGCGTGATATCCCTTCTTCTTTCAGAAGATTCACCGCAAGTCTTTTATTATAAGAGGGTGTTGTGGCAGTACTTAACAGATAATCATGGATTAGATTGCTCACAATCTCGTTTTAGAAGTTATATATCTAGTAAACCCGAGTTTCAATCTTATTTTTCCAACGGAAAACGAACACCTTCAGCTAAACCGGTGTTGAGATTTGAAACCCCACCTGGAGAACAAGCTCAATTTGATTGGAAAGAAAATATAAAGTATATCACACGGGATGGAGAAATTATCTATGTGAATGTTGCGGTTTTATTATTATCACATTCTCGGTTCAAAGCTTTTTACCTGACGCTATCTAAATCACAGAGTGTTCTCATGTCTTTTCTTACCGAAACCTTTGAGTCATTAGGTGGCGTACCTAAAATACTACTAACAGATAACATGAAAACTGTTATGGATCATCCGAGAACATCTTATTCAAAAGGTGTGGTCAACGAACGTTTTGATCATTTTTCAAAGGATTTCGGATTTAACCTTAAACCATGTGAAGCAGGTAAACCACAAACGAAAGGAAAAGCCGAAAATGTCATGAAATTATTGGATGAAATTCATGCTTATCAAGGTCAATTAAACTATGAAGAGTTACATGAATTTGTACAATCCTTAAGTGAACGTGCTAATTATAGCTACCACCAAGGAACAGGAAAAATTCCTATATTGGCTTTTAAACAAGAAAAGAATCTCCTACAGCCCCTACCCAGGAAGTCTATAAGAGATTCATATAAAATCGTTCATAAACTTGTAAAGGTTAATCCATCGAGCATGATTACTTATCAAAGTAACCAGTATTCAGTCCCACCTGAATACAAAGGAAAAACCGTTGGTTTACAAATTTATGATAACCATATACATGTTTATTATAACACGGCCTTAATCGCTAGACATCCCATTAGTCAAATGAAACTGAATTATGATCCATCACACTATGAAAAAGTTTTATCTATGAATACGCATGAAGGTATTGATACGGATGATTGGTCAAAAAGAAATTTAGAGGCTATTGGGGAGGTCTATAAAGATGAATAGTAGTTACCAGCAACTCGTTAAAAATCTCGAATATTTGAAGCTAAAACAAATGCATGAACATCTTGATGACATTATTGATACAGCAGTATCTAACCAACAATCTTTTGTCGAAACGCCCGTTAAGTGGACAAACCATGAAATAGATCGACGTGAGCAAAATATGGTACGTTCCATGGTCAAAGTCGCAGCTTTTCCTCACTTGAAGGAGGTGAAGGATTTTGACTTTGAGTTTCAACCGTCGGTTAATAAACAACAGATACTAGACTTTACTACATTACGATTTATCGAAGATAAAGAAAACATCGTTTTTCTGGGACCAAGTGGAGTTGGTAAAACACATTTGGCGACATCGATTGGAATAGCTGCAGCTAAGAATCGTAACAGTACTTATTTCATTAAATGTCATGAACTCATTCAGCACCTAAAAAAAGCACGGGCCGAGAATAGATTGGAAGCTCGCTTAAAACATTACAGGAAATATAAACTATTAATTATTGATGAGATAGGGTACCTTCCTATTGATCAAGAAGATGCCAAACTCTTCTTCCAACTCATTGATATGAGGTACGAGAAGAAAAGCACCATCCTGACCACCAATGTTAATTTCAAGCAGTGGGATGAGGTCTTTCAAGATTCCAAACTCGCTAATGCCATTTTAGATCGAGTTTTACACCACGCTACAGTGGTAAATATCATAGGTGATTCTTACAGAATCAAAGATCATTTGGATAAAGAAAATGATTAAAATTGTACATTCTTAAACAGTCAAAACTGTACATAATTAACTTGACATTTATATAGAAATAAACGTTGATGGTCTTGTTTTAGTACTCTGTGTTTTTAGGTAGTAATGAGACAACATGGTTGATGGGTTAGAGATAGATGTTGTTTTAGTACTCTGTGTTTTTAGGTAGTAATGAGACAAAACTGAATTAGTGGAGGAAGATAAGCAGGTTTTAGTACTCTGTGTTTTTAGGTAGTAATGAGACAACATGGTTGATGGGTTAGAGATAGCTGTTGTTTTAGTACTCTGTGTTTTTAGGTAGTAATGAGACGATCAGACAGGAAGATGCTTTAAAAGATAGGTTTTAGTACTCTGTGTTTTTAGGTAGTAATGAGACACCATGGTTGATGGGTTAGAGATAGCTGTTGTTTTAGTACTCTGTGTTTTTAGGTAGTAATGAGACGATCAGACAGGAAGATTCTTTAAAAGATAGGTTTTAGTACTCTGTGTTTTTAGGTAGTAATGAGACTACCCCATTTAATTATTGGTAGGCAAGGAAGTTTTAGTACTCTGTGTTTTTAGGTAGTAATGAGACCGATGAACGTATCGGATTTGACCAAGAAGTGTTTTAGTACTCTGTGTTTTTAGGTAGTAATGAGACAATGTATAATCAATAGCATATCTGATAATCAGTTTTAGTACTCTGTGTTTTTAGGTAGTAATGAGCTACCATCATATCTTTAATGCTTTTTGAATAGTTTTTAGAGCATTTCTTTACAAAAAAGGAATGCTCTTTTTTATATCTTTAATATGTGTAATTTATATTTATCACAATAAAAAAATAACAAAAAACAGTAATTTTTTATTGGTAAACGATAAAAATATGCTATAATTCAAATGAAGAATAATGAAATGAGGTGCTTTTTGTGAAACAAGGTTCAACGCTTTTTTTAAAGATAGCTGTTCTATTTATTGGAATTCCAGTTCTAGCTTTGTGTCTATTTGGATTAGTTCAGTTAGCTAATAATCCAGTAAATCCCGATTATGCTCATTTACTATATCCTATTGTAATAGGGATGTATGTATCAGCGATTCCATTTTACATGGCATTGTATTGGGCTTTTAGACTTTTAATCTATATTGATAAAAACAAAGCTTTCTCGCAAATATCTGTTAAAGCTTTAAAGAATATAAAAAATTGTGCTATCACAATCAGCAGCTTGTATGTCGTTATCATTCCGTTCGTTTACCTTGTGGCAGAGAAAGATGATGCTCCAGGTCTTATCATATTCGGAATGGTCCCTATCTTTGCTTCCATGGTAATCGCTGTATTTGCTGCAGTTTTACAACGACTTTTACAAGAAGCAATAGATATAAAATCGGAAAATGATTTAACAGTCTGAGGTGATAACAATAGCAATTAACATCCATGTTGATTCATCCAATCGAAGATTTCCTAATGATAGATATAAATGAATTACTTCGTGAAGAGAGCTTTTAAAAGGTGATAGCTTTTCGATTTTGGTGATGGATTCGGACTAAGCTCAGAAGCTAAGAAGTGGGGACTAAACAGACGCTAACTTTCCCTGATTGAAGTCTCATTTTATATAAACTTTAGACAGTCGTGGTAGAAGAACCAAGGCTGTTTTTTATTGTCTAGGAAATTATAAATTTTTCGGATGTGGATAATATGTCGGCGACCTGTCTAGTCACGTCCAGCTTCGAGCGCCAAAAACTAAGCGACTTCACGAATCGCCCTACGATAAGTCATCATCGGTTCGTAAAACTCACCGTGATTCCTTTATCTCAGTTGATCCTGAAGTCGCAACGTTTTTAAGCGGGCGCACTGCGCTTTTGTTCAGAAGCGTGCTCAGCAAGCCGTTAATTGCAAGTTGGTGAACGTCCAACGCAGAGACGATTGGTAGCTGACGAGCAATTGATAGAAGAGAAATTTAGCATTTATACTTTTGGTAGAAATGGTATAATTATACTATATGAGAGGGAGTAATGATGATAGGCTCTCTATTCTGTACAAGTAAAGTTGGAAAATGATTTGGCGATCGTTATTTTTTGAACGTTATCCTGTATAAGTGATATTCATAAGGCAATTCCCAATCTAGTACCTTCGTTTGGGCTACTAAAGGGAAATTTGTGAGACCTTTGAAGAATAATGAAGAATTTAGATTTTGTTAATTAAATGCTAATGTAGATTTCAACTGTGCGGTTCTCAAGTGGATTACAAGGTTATCACTAACTTATGTTAGTAGAAAAGAATTAGACCATAAATCCACTTTTGTAGATAAGAAACTAAATAATGATAGTTATGAAAACTTAATATTGCAATACTTCTGAGAGCTAGAAAAAGGAGTAATGAGATATGGACACTGAAAAATATTTAGTATTGGTAAAAGGTGAAGATAAAACAGATCAGCTTGAATTTTGTAGACAGAATCATTCTCAGTGGGAAGTGAAATATAAGAATAACCAAAAAGTCTATATGTACAAGCAACAAAATGTTCAATTTTTAAGTGAACCTCGAGTGTTAGAACTGCAGAATCATTTAATTTACCATCAGGATCGTCTTCTAAGTAATATAAGTCATATGTTAGACTTTGGAGAGAAAGTAAAATTAGTTTTCCAAAATGGTTTTAAAAAAATGTACGTGAGAAATGAACTACACATAGAAGAATCAGAAACGACTAATAGTAATAGCAAAAAGGTGTTGAATTACCTTAGAGAACTTGCTCAGAAGATGACTACAAAGGATGAGGAAGAATCTTTTCTGAAAAAACAATTTAATAAGCTCGTACTAGTTAGCCCTCAAAGTGTGCTGGCTACTTACTTAGGTAAAAAAGATATCAAACAAAGAAAACTGGCAGATCAGTTAATTTTTCCATTTGGATTTAATGAGAGTCAAAAACAAGCTACGGAAAAGGCCTTCAATAATCAATTAAGCATTATCGAAGGCCCACCAGGTACGGGGAAAACACAGACTATTTTAAACATCATTGCTAACGCTATTTTTAATAACAAAACAGTAGCAGTAGTATCTAATAATAACTCTGCTACGTCTAATATAAGAGAAAAATTACAAAAATATGAGTTAGAATTTATTAGCGCTTATTTAGGTAACAAGGAAAACAAGGAGACATTCTTTAATAATCAAACCGGAAACTACCCTAATATGGAAACTTGGCCCCTTGAAGAAGAGACAATCAAAAGTTTAAAAAGTAGGTTAAAGGAACAACAAAAAAGTTTAGGTGTAATGTTACATTTTCAAAATGAAAAAGCGAAATTACAGCAACAGTTATCTGATTTCGAGGTAGAGAAAAGATATTTTAACGAATACTACGAAGCTACTAACATTTCGTTTAACTTCAGGAGGTTATCTAGACTGAAGGCAGACAAAATACTAAAAATGTTAGTCGAATATGAAAGTCAATTAGAGAAGGGAAAACTTAGTTTATCTTATAAATTGTTTAATGTTATTAAGTATCGCTTCTTCAATTTTAGCTTCTACAAAGCGCCGTCTGAAGAAATCACAGCATATCTACAGAAATTATATTATGAATTGAAAATATCTGAATTAAAAAACTTAATAGAAGAATTAACCGATCAAATACAAGACTATGATTTTAAGAACGCTATGCAAGAATATAGTGAAGTATCAATGGATTTATTTAAAGCAAGTCTACAGAAAAGGTATAACAATGTTAAAAAAAGGACAATATTTAATCCAAATATTTTATGGACAGATTTCAACGAATTTATGAAGGAGTATCCAGTTATTTTAAGCACAACTCATTCACTTCGAAACTGCTCAAGTAATCATCTATTCGACTATGTGCTTATCGATGAAGCTTCCCAAGTAGATATTGTGACAGGATCTTTAGCTTTATCAAGTGCTAAAAATGCCGTTATCGTAGGAGATTTAAAACAATTACCTAATGTAGTTACAGATGATATAAAAGAACAAACAGATAAAATTTATGCCACTTACCAATTACCTAACGCTTATAAGTATGCAGAGTATTCTTTGTTAGCTTCGATTGATGGGCTATTTAAAAATGTACCCAAAACATTGCTAAGAGAACATTATCGTTGTCATCCAAAAATAATCAACTTTTGCAATCAAAAGTTTTATAACAATGAATTGATTATTCTTACAGAAGAAGAACCACACACTAATCCTTTGTTATTATATAAAACAGTAAAAGGAAATCATGCAAGAGGTACCGTTAATCAAAGGCAAATAGATGTGATTAAAGAAGAAATAATTCCAGAAGTAACTAAAGGAAATGAGGGATCGTTAGGGATAATTTCTCCTTTTCGTAAGCAAGTAGATTCTATTCATACTACGATTAATGACGAGGAAATGGAAGTTGATACGGTACATAAATATCAAGGACGAGAAAAAAGCATTATTATTTTATCTACTGTTTTAAACAACATGCGTAGTAATGATTTTGCTGATGATGATAATTTAATTAATGTTGCTATTTCGAGAGCTGTTGATCAATTAGTCGTTGTGACAGCAGATAGTGGGGAGAACTGGCACAGAACCAATATAGGTGATCTTATAAAGTATATTAAATATAACAACTTTGAGATAAGAGAAAGTAAAATATATTCTGTCTTTGATCTATTATATAAGAACTATGCCAATGAGTTAGCGGAAATGGAGAAAGGAATCCGCAGTGTATCCGCAAATAAATCTGAGAATTTAATTAATCATTTGTTAGAACAACTTTTAAGGGGAGATTCATTCCAAAGTTTAGATTTTATTATGCATCAACCACTAAGAATGTTGATTAAGGATACGGAGCTGTTATCTCATGATGAATATACATTTGCTATGAATATATTAACACACACAGATTTTTTAATCTTTAATAAAATGGACAAATCACCCGTTCTAGTTATTGAGGTGGATGGACATGCCTTCCATGAAGAGAATAAGAAGCAATTAAAGCGAGATGAAATGAAGGATCAAATCTTACAAAAATACGAAATACCAGTATTAAGATTAAAAACTACTGGTAGTAGAGAAAAGCAAGTGATTCAAGAAAAACTTAAAGATATATTGAATTGAAGTTTTAAGATATAAGTATTTGAGCACAAGTGACAAATACTTATAAGAATTCTGAACAAGAAACAAGAGAACTGTTTTAAAAATGGAGTGTTGCATAATGGATGATATTAAAAAAAACCAGTTAGAGTTATTACCTCTGAAACATGTACTTCAGAGTTATACAAAGGCAAAGCTAGACCATATGAGAAGAGTGTGGAATGTTAAGCGAATCAGTCACTTTAATAAAGCAGACTTAATTGATGCATTAACAATTGCTGTCCCACAGATGATTGAGCACCATTCGAGAGTGTGGGATCTTGATTTATTACAAATAGCAAAGAAGATGGTGGCAAATAACGGTATGATCAAGTCTGAAGAGATATCCATGGAAAACATTAGTTACTTGTTGGATCATGCCATTATATACGAAATAGAGAACGGAAACCAATTTTTGATGCCACATGAAGTAATGGTGAGCTTTCAAGGCTTAATCGACCATTTAGAAGTGCATCGTATCGCAAAAAGAAATCAAGAATGGCATCAGCTAACATTGGGGATGTTACATTATTATGGTACGCTGCAAGTTTCCCAACTGATTGATTTAATAGCCTCTTATACGGATTATCCAACGGAAATGGATGATTATATTAGCGTAATCTTTGAAGCAAGAGCTTTCCATGCTGATCTTATTTTTGATCAGTACGGCTTCTCTGATCTTTTAGTGTTAAATCCAAGTTGGGTTGCACAGGAACATAAGAAGCGACCGGATATACCTTTCTATCCTTTTTCCAAACAAGCAATCCTAAAAGCTAGTGATGACGCATTCGTAGATCGAAATAAGCATTATCGAAGTTTTGTCAAGTTTCTGACAGAGAATTATGAGATAGATCACGAAGATGCTGATGAGATCGTGTCAGAATGTGTGGTGGATATCAAACTAGGATTGAATCCACCTGATTTAGTCAGTAGGTTATCAGAACGTTTTGAATTCACTAGTTTTGCGGAAGTACAACCGTTTATGGATCAGGTTATGGGCTTGTTTAATAATACAAGAGAGTGGATCTTGAAGGGTCACACCTCGATGGAATTACGTCCACAAGAAGACAAGCACTTACAACCGTTGCCTGGTGAAAAGGCAGTCAATAAACCAAGCGTGACGAGTAAGAAAATAGGTAGAAACGACTCGTGTCCTTGTGGTAGTGGAAAGAAATATAAAAAATGTTGTGGAAAATAAAGCTGTAATTGGAGGTAGGGAAGAGAGGAGTTATGCTTCACTACTCGTTCGTGTCGTATAAAAGAATTTAAGGAATATATGAGGCAGAATATTATGTGTTTTTCCCTAGAGTTCGTATAATAAAGGGGAAGTAATTTGGAGGTGACAGAATATGGATAAAAATCAAATTAAAAAGGATATCATCAATGCGCTGCATTTTCGTCATGCAACGAAAAAATTCGATCCGAATAAAAAAATAGAGGAAGCGGATTTCCAATTCATACTTGAAACAGGATACTTATCTCCAAGTTCATTTGGTATCGAGCCATGGAGATTTTTAGTTATTCAAAGTCCGGAATTGCGCGAAAAAATTAAAAATACGTCATGGGGAGCAAGAGGGAAAGTAATGGATGCTAGTCATTTCGTTATATTCTTAGCTCGAACAGCAAAGGATACGAAGTATGATGCTGAATATCTGCTTGACCATTATAAAAACGTACATCAATACCCTGATGAAGCATTACAAGGATTATTACCGATGATTGAAAACTTCCAGAAAGAAGATTTTGATTTATTGGTCGATGATCGTCGTATGCTAGACTGGTCATCTAAGCAAACATATATAGCACTGGCTAATATGATGACAGCTGCTGCCCAAATAGGTGTTGACTCTTGTCCAATTGAAGGTTTCCCAATGAAAGAAATGAACGACTTACTTCGTGAAGAGGGACTTTTAGACGATGACAGCTTTTCGATTTCTGTGATGGCAGCATTCGGCTACCGTGTGCAGGATGCTCCAGAGAAAAGCAGACGTCCGTTTGATGATATTGTGAAATTTGTATAATATGTAAAGCCGTGGTGATACCACGGCTTTCTTCACATATAAAGGGTGGCCAACATAATCCCTAATGTTTCTTGGTAAATCTCATCAAATTGACTAATAGGAAGTGGGTTCATACCTGATCCTAACTCGACAGTGTAACCAGGCCTGCGAAACTCCTGTATAAACCAATCCTTGTATCCTGCAAAGCTATCAACATATTGAACGGCCTCATATCCGCTAACACTACTATATTCTTGAACAATCGTTTCAGAGGCTGGTGGCTCCATTCCTTGATATCCCCAAAAAATCACTTCGCCTTGTGTATGAAAAGCGTTCATTATTTCAAATGGTCGCGCTCTCGCCAAATCAGCCATGGCAATTGCTTCAGGTTCTGATAATGGTTCGTAACCTGGGAAATCTCGTGGCGCTGGTGAATCCGGTTTTCTGGCTGCTTCTGTTTCCCATAATGCCGGATATTGATTGTTCAGATCCACCCCATTAATATTAGCCTTCCATCCCGAGAAATCGGTATTTCCATTATTGAGTGACAGTACAAAATCTTGTTGTGATCCTGCAGCCTCTGCACCGTTGATGACAAGGTTAACACCATCTGGATTAACCATCGGTACAAGAGAGAGCGTATTCGTTTCAAAGTAGGTTAGCATATCTAACCCACGTATTGGTGAATGATTGGTCAATGCTAATGCATAATCATTCAGGAATAGCATAATAACAGGGGTAGTGATCCATTCCTGAGCGTGAAAAGATCCATTAATATGTTTTTGCCTTGATCCACTACCTATTTGTAATTCAATTATCTCTTTATCTAATACCGAATTTCCAATCGATTGTTGCTGGATAAAAGGGTAAAGTTCAATAAGTCGTTGGAGATCTGTAACCATTTTTTCGTATGTGTAGTTATTTACATCGGTAATAATTGGAGTTGTAATTCGTTGAGGAAGACTAATTGTTTGCCCAATTTGAAGTTGTGTAGGTTGGACATTTGGATTTATTCGTAGTAAAAGATCAACTGGAATTTGATTGCTTTGAGCGATCGACCATAACGTATCGTTCGCTTGTATCGTATAGGCCACAGCTTGGTAGCCTGGAATGCTTACCTCTTGCCCTATCATAAGTTGATTAGGGTTAAGTTGCTGGTTAGAAGCAATAATTAAAGGAAGAGGGATTCCGGATAATTGACTGTAGTACCAGAAAGAATCCCCTTGTATAACTTGAATTTTCATCAACATGACCTCCGTTCTTAGCTGCTATTTCATCCTATGATCGAAAGTCTGGAATCATGACAAATCGCCATTCCATCACCATATGAAATGACGATTTATATCTCGGTCTTAAACGGACATAATTTCACTATATCTAGAAAGCAGAAGTCCAGCCACCATCAGCGGTAATCGTCGTTCCATTTACGAATTTAGATTCTTCAGATGCTAAAAATAGGGCAACATTTGCAATATCTTCTGGAGTTCCGACGTTGGGAATCAGACTTTGGGACAATTTTGCTCGCTCCAGACCAAATTCACTTACATTTTTCATAGACCCCTGGATGTTTGTTTGGACTGCTCCAGGTGCTATCGCATTACAGCGAATCCCTTTTTGTGCATACATATGCGCTGTATTTTTAGTTAAACCAATGACAGCATGCTTAGAAGCTGTATAGGTAGCACCAGCATGTGCCCCATTTAAACCACCAGAAGATGCAGTATTAATGATGATTCCTTGTCCCTTTTCCAAGAAAACAGGAACAGCTTTACGCATTGCACGCATTACAGCCTTTGTATTCACATCAAAAATTAAATCCCAACGATCATCGTCAATTTCACCAACCGGTTCGAACCCGTCCATGATACCGGCGTTATTTACTAAAATATCTAATGTGCCAAATTCATGAACAGCCGTTTCTATCATCAGGTCAATATCGTTGGCATTTGCAATATTTACTTCAAGTGCTTTAGCTTTTCTACCATTTTTTTCGATTTCTGTGGCAAGATTATTCACACCATCAGCATTTAAATCTGCTAGTACAACCGCTGCCCCTTCACTTGAAAATCGTTCCGCGATAGCTTTTCCCATACCAGAAGCAGCACCAGTAATAACAGCAACTTTGTCTTTTAACTTCATTCTTAATCCTCCTTGATAATTTGATAACGTTTCCTCATTATTGAACAGATGTTTGTTAATCAACATTTGTTTACAGTATAATATAGAAAAAACAATGAACACAATCATCAATTGATGTGTATTTGTTCATTACTGTACGCTTTCTACCAATTTGTATACGTTTGGCAAATTAATAAACAAAAGGAGAGGAATTGTTGATGGATAATTACCATGACAGAAGAGTGCGAAAGTCGAAAATTGCTCTGAAGAATGCATTAATATCGCTGTTACAACAGAAGAATCTTCAACAAATTACAGTGACAGAAATTGTCCAAGCTGCCGACGTTAACCGTGGTACTTTTTATAAACATTATCAATATAAAGAAGAATTATTAGAAGAAATGGTAGACGATATTATTGTTGATTTAATTGATTCTTATCGTGAACCATTAAAAGAAGGGGAGAAGATTTCGATCAATAATTTAAATGTGTCTGCCATAAAAATATTTGATCATGTAGAAAATCACGCGGATTTCTATACGATTATAGCAAAATCCAATGCACTTGTTGGATTACAGAGCCGGATTTGCATACAGTTAACAGATTTAATGAGAGAGGTAGTAGAACAGGCGCACGAAATAAAGGGAATTGAACTCAATTTATTGGCGAGCTATCAGGCATATGCGATATGGGGGTTAATTATGGAATGGATTAACCAAGAGTTTAAATATAGTGCTACCTATATGTCCAATCAACTGTTAACGATTTTGCAGTTCACAAGATATAGTTAAAGCGAGAACGATTCCCTCGCTCTAACTATACTTTGCTTGGATACGTCTGTCTAATACAAAATTTCCAAATGGAATAAAGGCGACTGCAACGGCACTAAATAACCAAATAAATGACCAGCGTACTTTGAATGTGGTGTACAATGTAAAGAGTATGTATACAATAAACAAAGCTCCATGAATACTTCCGACAACAGTAACGATTTCTGGTAAACCACCCCAATATTTTAATGGCATTGCAAGAAAGAGTAAGATTACTAGTGATGCACCTTCTATAATACCAAGTATTCGGAAACGTTTAATATCCTTCAATGTCCTTCTATACCCTCCCTTAGTCCTTTATCATGGTGCAATTTCATACTATTATTTAATAGAGTATGAGCACTCAGAAACTAGGCAATTTCATGAAACACCTTACTATATGATTCCTTCTAATGAGCATTTAATAATGGACCGGCGGAGTTTGCTGATTTTCATTATTATTATAGCAAACATCTTGCTGTAGTACACCATGTTTGATGAATTGTAATTGTGCTTGGTAATTATGAATCGATTCGTCTAATGGAAGGTCTTTCGAGAACTTTTCAATAATATTATGAAATGTAATAGCTGAAATCATTTTCATTAATTGAAATAATTCTTCTTCATTTTCAATTTTTAAAGAAGCTAAATCTAATTTGCTTTGCACTTGATGAAAATGATCAAGCTTTTCCTTACTAGCAAAAATACCTGATAATGACTCTTCAATTTTAGAATTCATGTTTAATAGTGCATTTCGGAAAAAAGTAAATTGTTCTTCCACAATTAATCGGTAAAATTCAATGCAAGTGTCAAATAGATCCCCATTATTACTTTGAAGAATACATAAAAATTTTTCCATAGCTAAACTTGTTTGTTGATTAAAAATATAGAAATAAGCATCCTCTTTATCTGTAAAATATTGATAAAAGCTGCCTCGGGGAATTTCCGCATATGCAATAATCTTAGCAATCGACGCTGAAGCTAATGGAGCTTTCGTAAATTCTTGATGAAGCGCGTCTAGTAATTTTTGTTTCTTTTCCTTTGGCAAGTTAAAAAAAGTCTCGTTCGGCACTTTTGTTACTCCTTTTTATGATTTTTTAGGCAATCTGTGATACAGGAAGTAGATGGAAATATCCTTCATTATTATTTATCTATTTAAATTGTTTTATGCTTTATTAATAGAAAACTCCTTGTGGAAAACACGGAACATGTCACAAAGGAGTTAGTATGGCTAATCACATGCCATGTGTAAGAATATCTAATTGAATGAATAATAGAAACGGTATTTATTATATCGGACACAGTTTGAAAATTATAAGAAAAAAATAAAAAATATCACATGTAAACCTTCGTACAATTTATAAACAGCTTCAGTTCAAATGTTACTACTTTTCTTTATTGCGAAAAGTGGATTGATTATTGCGAAATGAAGCCCCTTTATTGCGAAAACGCGTCTGATTATTGCGAAATGAAGCATCTTTATTGCGAAATCCCACTCTTTTATTGCGAAACCAAAATTTCTAGTTGTCTAATCAAGTACACTCTCAGTCAAAATCATTCCAAAATAAAACAATATGAGCTATTTTATTAATCTGACGCTTACCATACAATAAAGTGAGACGATGATCTGTTTACCACTTCTCGAGATGAAGTAGGAAAATTGCATCATCATATTACAACGGTGTAAAGTTAAAGTTGAAAACGTTTTATTATTTTTCTAACACTATATAGAAGGAGTGACAAACAAATGGCAAAAGTGAGATTGGGGATTATTGGTTTAGGTCAGCAAGGTGGAGCTTATGGAAATATGATCAAAGAAGGTCGTATTAGCAATATCGAGATTGGCGCTATCTGTGATAACGATCCTGAAAAGAAAAAACGCGCAGATCAGGAATTTCCTGGAGTCCCTTTTTATCAAGATTATATCGAAATGTTAAATAGCGGAAATGTTGACGCGATTGTAACCTGTGTTCCACATTACTTACATCCAGAGATGGGAATCGAAGCCCTTGAACGTGATATTCACGCACTCTTGGAGAAGCCCGCAGGTGTATATACTAAACAAGTCAAGGAAATCAATCAATTCGCAAAAACTAAACCAGATGTAACTTACGCAATTATGTTTAATCAGCGCACCAATCCTCTTTATCAAAAAGTAAAAGAAATCATTGATAATCGAGAAATTGGAAATATTAGAAGGACAAACTGGATTATTACGACCTGGTGGCGTCCGCAAGGTTATTATGATGCGGGTTCATGGCGAGCGACATGGGATGGTGAAGGTGGCGGTGTATTAGTGAACCAGGCACCACACCAAATTGATTTATTGCAATGGATTTGCGGGATGCCAGAAAAAGTCTACACGAAGGCACAATATGGCTACCAACGAAACATTCCTGTAGAAGATGATGTCACAACGATATTAGATTACGGTAACGGTGCAACAGGTGTATTTATTACTTGTACCCATGATGTAATGGGGACAGATCGTTTAGAAATTCATGGTGATCGAGGAAAAATTATTGTGGACGACAGTAAAAAAGTAACGATTAAACGATTAAATAAACCGGAAAAAGAAATGAGCGACACCATGTCGATGCAAGAAGTATCGAAATTATTCCAAGGTGAAGGACCGGGAGCAATTTATCAAGAGGAAGTGTTAAATTTTGATAGTGTGTGGGGCGGGCAGCACATTGCTGTTCTAGAGAATTTCGCTGCCAATATTTTAGATGGAACCCCATTGATTGCACCAGGAAGTGATGGAATTCATGGAGTGGAACTAGCAAATGCCATGCACCTATCGAGCTGGTTGAATAAAGAAATAACCTTGCCAATTGATGAAAATCAATATCTAGAAGAATTAAACAAATTAAGAGAGAAAGAAATCAGATCAAACATTCATTCATGACAAAGGGTGTGATATTGTGCTGCGAGTTGGAATTATTGGCCTCGGTGATATTTCAAAGATTCATATAGAGGCGATTAACGAAAATGCACATGCTGAATTAGCAGCAGTTTGTGATATAGATCGATCATTAGAAAATAGTGTGAAAGGAGTTCCTTTTTTTACAGATTATCACGCTATGTTAGACGAAATAGTCCTTGATTGTGTTCATATTTGTTTGCCGCACTATTTACATTATCCAGCAACAAAAGCTGCGGTAGAAAACGGCGTGCATGTTATGTTAGAGAAGCCTCTTGCACATCAAGTAACAGACAGCCGTGCCATCGTAGAGTTGGAAGAGAAACACCCTGATGTGAAAATATGTGTCAGTCTTCAAAATCGACTGAATGAAACCGTGGAAGAACTGGCATCCATTATTGCTAGTGGTAAATACGGGGAATTAAATGGGTTAAAGGGAATTGTCACATGGCATCGTCCTAAATCCTACTACGACGTAAAGCCATGGCGTGGTTCGATGGAATTGGCCGGAGGCGGTGTCATGATCAACCAATCCATTCATACACTAGACCTTTTACAATGGTTTGGCGGTAAGATAGATAGTATTCGAGGCTCAATCGATTGTTTACTAGATTATGGTTATGAGGTGGAGGATACTGCAACAGCTCATATAAAATATCAAAATGGTGCAACAGGTCTCTTCTTTGCGACTAATTCTCATGCCGAGAACTCATCTGTTGAGTTGCAAGTTATCTTTGAACACGCAAAACTGACGATAAAAGACAGTATTTTAACGATGATGAATGATAATGGTAAGGAAGTGAGATTGGTGGAAGACCGAAAATTACCAGGCACGAAATTTTATTATGGAGCAAGCCATGTAAAATTGATCGATCAATTTTACCAAGCAATTATCCAGGATAGTAATGATTATATTCATGCTAGAGAAGCGCAAACTTCGATGGAAATGATTCATTTAATTCGGGAATCCTCAGATGCGAAACAAACAATGAAAATGAACCTTTTTCATGATCAAACTTAATGGGAGACAATGATCAGTGCGGGTTTAAAGACGTTTAGCACCATGATAAATGTTTTTATTAGGAAAATTACCTGAAAACACTTACAATAGATAGTAGATTAATAGATGTAAGGAGTGTTAGTGGAATGAGTAAAGCAGATGGTATGAATTATGCACCAAAAGGAAAGCCGAATCCAGTTGTCAAAGAAGGGGAATTTGTCTTTGCAGCAGCAGGTTTAGACCATGGACATATTTTCGGACAATGTAATGGACTATTGGAAGCTGGCGCTACTTTAAAGTGGGTTTATGATCCAGATCAAGAAAAGGTAGATAATTTTCTGAAAAAATTTCCACAAGCCCAACAAGCAGAGTCTTTAGAACAAGTGTTAGACGATCAAGAGGTGAAGCTTGTTGCAGCCGCCGCCATTCCATCTGAGAGAAGTACCTTAGGCAATCGTGTTATGAGAGCGGGGAAAGATTACTTCACAGACAAAACACCATTCACAACCCTTGAACAATTAGAAGAAACCAAAAAGGTAGTAGAAGAAACTGGACAAAAATATATGGTTTATTATAGTGAACGGTTGCACGTGGAGAGTGCTGTTTTTGCCGGGCAACTAATCGAACAGGGTGCGATCGGTAAAGTGATTCAAGTTACCGGTTTTGGACCACACCGCTTAAATGCACCAAGTAGACCAGATTGGTTTTTCCAAAAAGAGAAGTACGGCGGCATCTTATGCGACATAGGTAGCCACCAGATTGAGCAATTTTTATTTTATACTGGCTGTGAGGATGCAGAAGTATTGCACAGTAAAGTTGGCAATTATGATAATCCTGATTACCCTGAGTTGGAAGATTACGGTGATGCCACATTACGGGGAGATAATGGAGCTACACAATTTTTCCGTGTCGATTGGTTCACCCCTGACGGCTTAAGTACTTGGGGAGATGGAAGAATGTTTATCGTTGGTACAGAAGGAACGATCGAAATTCGCAAGTATGTTGATTTAGCAACAGATAAAGGTGGAAATCAGCTTTATCTTGTGAATCAAGAAGGAGAAAAACACTTTGACCTGAATGGAAAGGTAGGCTTCCCATTCTTTGGTGAATTGATTAAAGATTGTATGCATCGTACTGAGAATGCGATGACACAAAAACACGCATTCAAAGCAGCTGAATTATGTCTGAAAGCTCAAGAACAAGCGATAAAGGTAACATAAAGAAAATGTGGAGGTTTTCGAAGAGGCTGTTCCATAAGTTATCGTATATAACTTTTGGGCAGTCCTTTTCGTTTCTTACATAAGAAAAAAGTGACGAATCGTTCACACCTCATCGTACCTTACTTTTTTCTCGAAAAAAATAACTACTGACTATAATCAAAAAATCATATTCCTTTTTCCAAAATTATGTGATAAAATCAAAATAACAACGTTGTTATAAAAAGGGAGTGAGCATTTGGCAGAGTTTCTAGTCATCTTTATAGATGTAATTCTCCCTATTTTTATTTTATTAGCGATTGGGTTTTATTTACATCTTAAATTCACATTGGATTTAGCAACCTTAGCAAAATTAAATATTTATTTTGTTGTACCAGGTTTTATTTTTGTGAGATTATATGAGGCAACCTTTAGCCTCCAGCTTTTCGCACTTGTATTGGCGTTCTTCTTATTACTTGTTTTTTTGCTCTATTTAGCAGCGATAACCATTGCCAAGTTAATGAAGATAAATGGAGGAAAAAGGACAACATTTGCTAATAGTGTGATGTTTTTCAATTCAGGCAATTATGGTGTACCAGTAAACGATTTAGTTTTTCGTGCTGATCCTTATGCCATGTCGATTCAAGTTATTGTGTTAACCTTACAAAATATTTTTCTTTTCTCCTATGGAATTTTCTCCTTGCGAGCAGCTAAAGATGGAAAATGGAAGGCGGCTATGGGTTATTTTAAAATGCCTGTGTTATATGCGATGCTTTCAGGGGTTTTGTTGAATGCATGGGAGGTTCCGATTCCTGAGCCAATTTGGGTATCAGCCAATTACATAGCTGATGCGATGATAGCACTTGCATTAATAACATTAGGTGCACAAGTAGCTAGAATGAAGTTTAAAAAGGGGCTATATACAGTTTATGCAAGTATTACCTTACGTTTGATTGGTGGTCCGGTTGTAGCATTTATCATTATTAGTTTGTTTCAATTGGATGGAATGATGGCACAAGCCTTATTGATTGCTTCAGCGATGCCTACTTCCGTTAACAGTGCCGTTATCGCAGAAGAATACAAAAGCCATCCAGACTTAGCTGCCCAAACTGTATTGTTCTCCACTATCGCAAGCATGCTTACTGTCACAGCAACCGTCTATGTTGCGCAGTTACTGTTTGCGTAGCCAGTTACACGGCGGATTGATAGCGCACGAGGGAAATAATGAATGGCGTGTTAAACCAAATAATAAAGCGGTATCATTTTAATCAAAAAAAGGAGTGAACCAGATGGGGATTTTACATGAATTAGTGCAAGATATTCCAATTCCTAAAATGATGAAAGTGAAGCAATATTTTGATGATCAACTAATAGATGACTTAGGTGCAGAATTGAATAAGCAATTGAAACAAAAAGATATTGCGAATCAAATTAAACCTGGAATGGAAGTGGCAGTTGCAGTAGGTAGTCGTGGACTTGATCGTCTGGTGGAGACGACAAAAGTGACGATAGATTTTCTAAAAGAACATGGTGCCAAACCTTTTATAGTGCCTTGTATGGGAAGTCATGGTGGTGCAACAGGTCCAGGCCAAAAAGCGGTTCTCGAGCATCTTGGTGTTAAAGAAGAAGTGGTTGGAGCAGAAATTCGTTCATCAATGGAAGTCATAAAAATTGATGAGTTAGAAAATGGATTACCAATTTACATTGATAAGATAGCATCTGAGGCAGATGGTATTGTTGTCATTAATCGTGTGAAACCACATACTGCATTTCGTGGCCCAGTTGAAAGTGGCATTATGAAAATGATTAGTATTGGATTAGGGAAGCAAAAAGGTGCAGAAGCTTGTCATCAATTAGGTTTTAAACATATGGCAGAGCACGTACCAGCAATGGCAAAAATTATTCTCGATCAAATGCCAATTATGTTTAGTGTTGCGACAGTGGAAAATGCATTTGATAAAGTAGCGAAATTAGAAGTGCTATTACCAGAAGAAATTGAAGAACGGGAACCAGAATTACAAAAGCTTGCTAAAAAGTCCCTACCAAAGCTTTTCTTTGACCAGATTGATGTATTGATTATCGATGAAATCGGTAAAAACATCAGTGGTGATGGTATGGATCCGAATATTACTGGTCGCTATCCAACACCATATGCGTATGGTGGTCCTGATGTAACGAAAATGGTCGTTCTCGATCTGACCCCAGAAACAGAAGGGAATGCCAATGGTGTCGGTACTGCTGATTTTACAACACAAAAATTAGTAGACAAAATGAATCGTGAGGCAACGTATGCCAACGGATTAACTTCTACCGTTGTTGGCCCAACACATATTTCGACAGCCATGCCTAATGACAAAACAGCGATTCAAGCAGCAATTAAAACATGTAATATTTTAGATTTTACCAAAGCTAGAGTAGTTCGTATTAAAAACACACTAGAAATCGGTGAGATCGAAGTATCAGAAAATATGTTGGAAGATATAGAAAAGCATGAGAGTATCGAGAAATTGTCAGACTTATATGACTTGTCATTTGATGAGGAAGGGAATCTAAAATAACAGGAGAGGGGAAAGGATATTAATGAGTAAACTATTTGATTTGACGGGTAAAGTAGCAGTTGCACTAGGAGGTAATAGCACGTTAGGTGGTTCCATGGCAAAAGGATTAGCTGAACATGGTGCCAAAGTTGCTATTGTTGGTCGTAACCTTGATACAGCAGAGGAAGTTGTAAAGGAAATAGAAAATGCTGGCGGTGAAGCAAAAGCTTTCAAGGCAGATGTAAGCGATCTTTCTACAGTAGAAAGCGTAGCAACAGAAATTGAAGAATGGTCTGGTGGATGGGATATCCTCCTTAATGCGCCGGGTATGAATAGTACTACTCCCTATTTAGAACTGACGACAGAAGAATGGGATAAAATTATGGATGTGAATTTAAAAGGAATTGTCTTTGCTACGCAAATTTTTGCCAAGAAAATGGTCGAACAGCAGCGAGGTGGAAGTATTATTAATATTTCTTCTGTATCATCTACCACGCCATTATCTAAAGTGTTTACGTATTCTGCATCAAAAGCAGCGATTAATAGTGTAACACAATACTTAGCACGTGAATTTGCTCCACATAATATTCGAGTAAATGCGATTATTCCTGGGTTCTTCCCTGCTGAACAAAATCGTAAAATTCTTAGTGAAGATCGTGTTCAGTCTATTATGAATCATACACCGATTAAACGTTTTGGTGATCCAGAAGAATTACAAGGTGCAACAGTCTATCTTGCGTCTGATAAAGCAAGTGGTTTTGTTACTGGTGAATTACTACGTGTTGATGGTGGATTTGGGAGCATGACGATATAATAAAAAGAGATGGTGACTAAGTTATTAACAAACCGCGTATGGGAGGGAGATAGAACATGCATGAACAAAAGCATCAAAAGTTAGTATCTATTCTCCAGGAAATGAAGCAAGTAGTGGTGGCTTTTTCCGGTGGTGTAGACAGTACCTTTTTGCTGAAAGTAGCGGTGGATACATTAGGTGTCCATAACGTTCTGGCAGTTACGGCTGACTCTGAAACATACCCAACTAGTGAATTAGAAGAAGCGAAACGACTAGCTGAGCATATTGGTGCTAGACATCAGGTGATTGAAACGAGTGAGTTAGCGATTCCTGGTTATACAGAAAACGATAAAAACCGTTGCTACTTCTGTAAAAATAGTTTATTCGATCATCTCGTACCCATTATGAAGGAGAAAGGATTTCAGAACATTGTCTATGGTGTTATTGCCGATGATATGAGCGAGTATCGTCCAGGGATGAGAGCTGCAAAGGAACAAGGTGTACGTGGACCATTACAAGAAGCCGATTTATATAAAGAAGAAATTCGTGAATTGTCTAAACAAATGAGCTTACCAACATGGGATAAACCATCTTTTGCATGTTTATCTTCAAGGATTGCGTATGGCGAAACTATTACAAAGGCGAAGTTGACGAAAGTGGAGAAATCTGAAGCCTTCCTAAAAACAATTGGTCTTCGTCAGGTAAGAGTTCGTACCCATGAAGACATTGCGCGAATTGAAGTAGAACCACAAGATATGCAGGAATTATTAGCAAATCACCAAAGAGTAACGGAAAAATTACAGAGCTATGGCTATAAATTTGTTACAATGGATTTAGTAGGTTATAAAAGCGGTAGTATGAATCGCGCTCTATCATAGCAAACGAGTAAAAGCTTTGGATTTTTCCAAAGCTTTTACTCGCTGGTTGAAGGGGGATATTATGGAGGAAGTAGTAATCGGTCTTGATTTCGGGACGACAAGTGTAAAAGCAGTAGCATTCGATTTACAAGGCAAGGTAAAAGTAGAAGCAGAACAATTAATTGAAACGTATTATCCAGAGCCATCTTTTGTCGAACAGAAGCCAAATGAGATTGAAGCTAGTACTCGAGAAGTACTAAAAGATGTTTTTGCGAAAACGAAAGATAAAAAAGTATTAGCAGTAGGTATCTCTTGTGCCATGCACTCATTGATATGTGTAGATAAGGAGGGTACACCACTATCAGATATGTCGATCTGGTCTGATGGTAGAAGCAGTGAATTAGTAGCGAATCTGGATCCTGCTGTTAAAAAGAGTGTCTATAGTAAAACGGGGACACCGATTCATCCGATGTCACCATTATTAAAATTAATGTGGATGAAAGAAAATGATTATCAGCCTTATCAGCAGGCAGTCTATTTTATGTCATTGAAAGAATATCTACTATTTAAATGGTTTGGTAAACGTGTGATAGATTATTCAATGGCATCTGCAACCGGTTTAATGAATGTTAAATCATTAGATTGGGAAGACGAAGCATTAGATCTTGCTGGAGTGAAACGTTCACAACTATCAACAATTGTTGGACCAACTGCGGTTGTTGAAGGCTTAAACCAGGATATCGCAGCCGAGTTAGGTTGGCCTAAAGGCACACCATTAGTAATTGGTGCTGCAGATGGACAGCTTGCTAATCTTGGAAATGGAGCCATTAAGCCTGGAGAAGTTGCTGTAACCGTCGGCACTAGTGGTGCCATCCGACAATTAATTTCCGGTCAACAAGTAAATGACAATGGTGAAACTTTTAGTTACGCCTTTACTTCTGACACTTCGATCATTGGTGGTCCGACAAACAATGGCGGGATTGCTTTACAATGGTTGAAGGATATGATGGAATTTGGAGGTAGTCATGAACAATTTTTAGCAGGTGCAGAAAATGTAGAAATTGGCGCAGATGGATTGCTTTTTGTTCCATATGTGAACGGTGAACGAGCACCAGTTTGGAATCAAAATGCGAGAGGTAATTTTTATGGTTTAAGTGTCACCCATCGCCGCCCACAATTAGTTCGAGCTGTGCTAGAAGGAATCGTTTTTAATTTGTATCAAATCGGTCAATCATTAGAGGAAATTGCCGGAGCTCCAACGACAATCTCCGTGAATGGGGGATTATCGAAATCTCCTCTATGGGTGCAAATTTTAGCAGACGTGTTTGGCAAGGAAATTCAATTAGCTGACACTCACCATGGAGCGGCATGGGGAGCAAGCTGGACAGCACTTGTAGCAATTGGTAAAGTAGAATCATTCGAACAAATTAAAGAGAATATACCAATTGATCAGGTTGTCAAACCAAATATGAAAAACCATGAAAGATATAAAGCTGTATTTACGAAATATCAGCAAATTGCTAAGGATATAGAGAAGTATTTTTAAAAAGTGGCCATAAAAAGATTAAAAGTGGCCATAAACTGCGCGAAAATGGCCATTAAGTTGAAAAAAGTGGCCATAAAATCACAAAAAGTGGCCATAAATTCATCGAAAGTGGCCATAAAAAATGTTTGTATCAGTTTATGGATGTGATGAAATGCTAGAAGAGATATTAAGAAAAGTAGCCGATGGCGAGCTATCACCTGATAAGGCGAAAGAAAAGCTTGCTACATTTGAAAATCTCGGGTTTGCCAAAGTTGATCACCATCGAAAAAAACGTCAAGGCTTCCCAGAAGTGATTTTTGGCGAGGGAAAAGAACCGTCACATATTATCGATATTTCCCGGGCAATGATGGTAAAAAAAGAAAATATTTTAATAACAAGAGTTACATATGAAAAAGCACAAGTAATTATGGAGCAATTGCCTGATTTTCAATATGATCATACAAGCAGAACTCTATTTATGCAAAATAGTCTAGACTCCGGTCATTATAAAGGCTATATCGCCATCGTTTGTGCAGGCACTTCGGATTTGCCTGTTGCAGAAGAAGCTGCAAAAACAGCCGAAGCCTTTGGTGTAGAAGTTAGACGTTTTTATGATGTTGGTGTTGCGGGTATTCATCGTTTAATGGCACATATTGATGAAATAAGAGAAGCAACGGTTTCTGTCGTAGTAGCAGGGATGGAAGGAGCATTACCGAGTGTCGTTGGAGGGCTTGTCTCTCACCCGATCATTGCAGTAC
Source organism: Gracilibacillus thailandensis (assembly GCF_010994055.1). Classification (NCBI taxonomy): domain Bacteria; kingdom Bacillati; phylum Bacillota; class Bacilli; order Caryophanales; family Bacillaceae; genus Gracilibacillus; species Gracilibacillus thailandensis. The sequence continues at coordinate 58,417 of NZ_WJID01000013.1, forward strand.
CTACAAGTGTTGGTTACGGAGCTAATTTTCAGGGATTATCGGCATTATTAACAATGCTCAATTCTTGTGCATCGGGTATTAGCGTGGTTAATATTGATAATGGTTTTGGCGGGGCTTATAATGCAGTGATGATCCACCGAATTGCCAATCAATCATAATGAAAGACTTTCACAGTGATGAACTCGTTTCTATTAAAATGGAGCGAGTTTTATCATTTAAAAGGCTTGTACATGTTATAATAAACATTATTTCTTTTCGGAAAAGGGGCAATCTATATGAAGAAATTCGGTTTCATTGTGTTGGTAATCGTTGTTTTCGCCTTAGTAGGATGTAACGATAAACCAACACCTGAAACAAATGCAAAAGCAGATCAAGCAAACGAATTAACATTAGCAATTGGTGGCGAACCAGAGGATGGTTTTGACCCGACAACAGGGTGGGGAAGATATGGCTCACCGCTTTTTCAAAGTACCTTGTTAAAACAAGATAGCGAAATGGAAGTTACCTATGATCTAGCAACAGATTATCAGGTATCAGAAGATGGATTAACATGGGAAGTGACACTTCGGGATGATGCAACATTTTCTGATGGTGAATCCGTAACAGTTGATGATGTGATCTTTACATATGAAACAGCAAAAAAATCGCAATCGGTTGTCGACTTAGCAGACCTTGAAAACATCGATAAAGATGGTGATTATCAAGTTATATTTCACCTATCACACCCTCAATCAACATTTTTATATACGCTGCAACGATTAGGGATTGTTCCAGAACATGCTTATGCTGAGGACTATGCAGAGAACCCAGTTGGTTCAGGACCTTATCAATTAGTGGAATGGCGCAAAGGAGAGCAATTAATCGTTGAAAAAAATCCACACTACTATGGAAATCAACCTGTAGTTGAAAAGCTTACCTTTTTATTTTCTGGAGAGGATCAAGCACTAGCAGCAGCAAAAGCAGGGGAGATCGATGTATTATCGGTCCCGATTACAATGGCCAATCAAGAAATTGCTGGCATGAAGCAAATCTCTTTACAAAGTGTTGATAATAGAGGTGTAATGCTACCATATCCGGAGCCAACCACAAATGAAGAGGCTGAGGACGTCGGTAATCCGATAACGTCAGACCCTGCTATTAGAAAAGCTCTCAACTATGCGATTGATAGGGAAGCCATTGTGGATGGTGTTTTAAATGGGGAAGGAACAGTTGCTTATTCCAGTACAGATGGCTTACCTTGGGGAAACGCTGATACAGTAATAGAAGATGCTGATCAAGAGCGTGCCGAACAAATTTTAACAGATGCAGGCTGGGAACGTGGAGAAGATAATATTTTTGAAAAAGATGGACAAAAAGCTAGTATGACGTTGTATTATCCGTCAGGTGATCAAATGAGACAATCTTTATCTCTTGTGTTCGCAGACATGATCAATGATTTTGGTATAGAAGTCATTACGGAAGGTGCAAGCTGGAATGAAATTGAACAAGAAATGCATGCTAATCCTGTCATGATGGGCTGGGGGAGTCATGATCCTGTTGAATTATATTCTTTATATCATTCCTCGATGCAAGGGATAGATTACTATAATGCTAACTATTATCAAAACGAGCAAGTAGATCAATATTTAGATCAGGCAATGCATGCGAGTACAGAAGAAGAGGCCAATGAATTTTGGAAATTGGCTCAATGGGATGGCAATACCGGTATGAGTACATTAGGAGATGCACCATGGGTTTGGCTCGTAAATCTTAATCACATCTATTATGTTAGCGAAAATATTAAGATAGGTGAACAAAAAGTACAACCTCATGGTCATGGCTGGCCAATTACTGATTTTATTACAGAATGGCAAGTGATGGAATAGAAAAGAAAGGAGACGAACGTAAATGGCAGTTGCGATTATAAAGAAATTGGTACGATTAGTGATATTGCTGTTTGCGGTAAGTCTCCTTACTTTTTTACTTGTCAGCATGTCTCCGGTTGATCCGATAAGAGCCTATATTGGTACAGATATGCTGCTGGTAAGTCCGGAACAACGGGAACAGATCGAAGCATATTGGGGATTGGATCAACCTTTGTTCACTCAATATGTACAATGGATTTCTAGCATTCTATCAGGTGATTTCGGTACATCATTAATCCATCGAGTGCCTGTAACAGAGGTGATAGCTGATCGCTTCTTTTCTTCGATTCTATTAATTGTTCTCGCTTGGCTTATGTCAGGAATGTTAGGGGTTGTGCTAGGCTCTGTTTCTGCTATGAAAAAAGGATCATGGCTTGATCGCGTTATCAAAGGGTATTGTTATTTATTACTTTCTACACCAGGGTTCTGGCTAGGACTATTACTCTTAATGGTGTTTTCGGTCTGGCTTGGTATCTTTCCAACAGGATTAAGTGCCCCGATAGGCATGACTACAGGGGATGTCACCTTACTTGATCGCTTTTATCATGCTATTTTACCAGCTTTAACTCTTAGTATTATCGGTGTTTCCAATGTTTGTTTACATACACGAGAAAAATTGATAGAAGTACTGAACACCCCATATATTCTCCAGGCGAGAGCTAATGGTTACCAAGGTATCGGCTTATTTTGGAGACATGGCTTGCGTAATATGTTATTACCAGCTATTTCGGTACATTTTGCCTCTTTTGGAGAATTATTTGGTGGTGCGATTATTGCTGAGCAAGTATTCAGTTATCCTGGATTAGGTCAAGCGGTGGTGGATGCTGGTCTGCAAGGTGATATGCCACTTTTTCTCGCAATTGTTCTGATCAGTGCCGTGTTTGTTTTCGTTGGAAATTGGATAGCAGATATCTTATATCTCGTTTTAGACCCGCGTTTGCGAAAAGGGGGTAAAAGTTCATGAAAAAAAACATGATGATCCCGCTTTTTCTATTTCTAACCTGCTATGTACTATCATTTCTAATTAAAGATACAATAAGTTTGGAATTAACGAATAAAAATCAAGCACCAAGTTTATCGCATTTGTTCGGAACGGACTGGCTAGGACGCGATATGTTACTCCGAACGTTGAAAGGGGTTCAACTTAGTATTACACTTGGTGTGGTGACAGCATTGCTTTCGACCAGTTTAGGATTATTGCTGAGTCTCTTGGCAATAGTCCATCCCTATCTGGATAAAATGGTCTCCTGGTTGATCGATTTATTTTTGAGCCTACCGCACCTTGTTACATTAATATTAATTTCATTTGTTTTAGGTGGTGGATTTAAGGGAGTAGTAATTGGTCTCATGCTGACCCACTGGCCGGCGATTACGAGGGTGCTCAGGGCGGAGCTTTTACAGTTACAAACCATGCCATATATCCAAATATCGAAACAACAGGGGAAAGGTTTTTGGTGGCGGGCAAGACATCATTTTCTTCCACACTTGTTTCCGCAATTAATGGTAGGCTTTACCTTAATATTTCCACATGCAATTTTGCATGAAGCATCGATCACATTCTTAGGATTTGGTTTATCAGCAGAACAACCGGCGATTGGTATTATTTTATCGGAATCGATGCAGTATTTATCTTCAGGTATGTGGTGGCTTGCCTTTTTTCCAGGTGTGACACTGTTATTGATGATGTTGCTATTTCAACGTTTTGCCAATGCATTCAAACACCATTTAGAAAGGGATCGTTCCTATGAACACTATTTTAACGGTTAATGGCTTATCTGTTCTCCATCAGCAATCAGAACATTATTTGTTAGAAGATATTAACTTTTCGTTATCCAAAGGGCAAGTTTTGGCACTTGTAGGCTCCAGTGGCTCAGGTAAAAGCTTATTAGCACAAGCTATTTTGCAGTTGCTACCTGAAAACCTATGTCACAAAGGAGAGGTATTATATAACGGTCGTCAGGTTAATCAATATGACCGTGGCAAAAATATCGTATTGATACCGCAATCAGTAGAAGCACTGGATCCTCTGATGAAAGTTGGTAAACAGATAGAAGGCTTGATTCAAACCGAGGACTCTCATCAAGTCATGCTCGACTTATTAGCACGATTGGGACTGGAAGCTGAAATCGCAGCCCGTTATCCGTTTCAACTATCGGGAGGACAAGCGCGTAGAGTGTTAGCAGCAATTGCATTAGGTAGTTCTGCCAGCATTGTGATTGCTGACGAGCCAACCCCTGGTCTTGACAAAGAGGCAAAAAATGAGATGATTGCTTTATTAAAAGAGGTGCAGCAAGCAGGAAAAGCGATTCTCTTGATTACACATGATTTCGATGCAGTCCTTCAGCTTGCAGATCGTGTAGCCGTTTTATATCAAGGGAGCATCGTTGAAATAGCAGATGCTAATCATTTCTCAGGTGATGGACAGAAACTAGCACATCCTTTTACTAAAGCATTATGGCAGTCCTTACCACAGAATTCATTTATCAAATGAGATAATTTTTTAAATGCCAAATCTAACAAGAGATAAAAAAGTTTTGTCATAGTTTCGTTTTATCTATAAATCAAGTAATAAGGAGCTTGTGAATGCTTGAGATTACCAATCTATCTTTTACATTACCAAATCAACAAACGCTTTTTCGGAATGTATCAGTGACGCTTCATCAAGGAGAAATAGTTGGAATAAGTGGTGCCAGTGGCTTAGGTAAGACAACATTTGCCAAGGTAGTAACAGGCTATCTACCCGCTGGATCGGGAGAAATCAATTGTAAAAGATTAAAAATTACCCCACATCCGATTCAGTTAATATGGCAACATCCGGAACAAGCCGTTAATCCCAAATGGCGAATTCGAAAAGTGCTAGAAGAAGCTGGTCCGATCGATCAGGAATTACTAGAAGAATTACAGATTCCCTTTGAATGGTTACAACGTTACCCTCACCAACTTTCAGGAGGCCAGCTCCAAAGAATATGTATTGCGCGTTGTTTATTAACACATCCTTCCTATATCATTGCAGATGAAATGACGACGATGTTAGACCCGATTGCGCAAGCTGAAATATGGCAACTGATAACGAACCATGTCCAAGAGAAAAAGATCGGATTACTGATTATTAGTCATGATCGGCTTTTGTTAGATAATCTATGTGAAAAAATAATAGATTTTACACAATATGTGAAACCATTGGATGATAACTCTCGTAATAAGCATGAAGGGGTGAGAACATGAGAGAACAACCTAACGAAAGAATCGCCACAGATGCGATTAAAGCGTGGAAATTAACGGCTCAACTTATTGCAATTATACCTTTATTAATTACAATTGGAGCATTTGTTGCAGCCTATTTCTTTGATTTTCTATCGTATTGGATAGGAATTGTACTAGCAGTTTTAACTGTTTTGGAATGGGTTATCTCCATAGTAATTATTCCAAAATTAAGATGGAGAAGATGGCGCTACCAAATCTATGATCAGGAAATATACATACAGCATGGCATATTAATTGTGACTAGAACGGTAGTGCCAATGATACGAGTACAGCATGTTGATACCCAGCAAGGGCCGATTTTAAAGAAATATGGATTATCGACACTACAGATTTCTACAGCTGCTACAACACATGAAATACCTGCCTTATTAGAGGATGAGGCTGCTGATTTACGTGACCAAATTTCTGAATTAGCGAGGGTGGAGCAAGATGATGTCTGAACCAAAACGATTACATCCAGCAGGCATGTTATTTAATATCATTCAGGCCATCCGACATTCCGTATTTGGTTTCTTACCACTTGTCATTATCGCTGTGGGGAATGATGCTTGGTTTTATGTTATTCTTGGTGCGTCCATTCTTATCTGTTTAATTATTTTATTTAGTGTTTTATCTTGGCTTCGTTACACTTATCAATTAGAAGAAGATCAAATTCGGATTGAACAAGGTATTCTTATAAGGAAAAAGCGAACGATCTCCAAACATCGGATCCAATCGATTGATCTTTCTCAAAATATTATTCATCGTATTTTTGGTTTAACAAAAGTACAGATTGAAACAGCCGGTAGTGACCACCGGATCGATGCAGCTTTATCTGCAGTAACGATGGCAGATGGAAAAATGCTTCATGATCAGCTCAAATCCAAAAAACAAGTAACCGAGACTGACGTGAACGGAGAAGAACAGGAGCTAAAAGAGGAAGTACATGAACAAGATTATCCACAGAAAAAAATTACACCGAAAGCGTTATTTGTTGCTGGATCAACATCAGGAAGTTTTGGTATTATCCTCGGTTTAGCTGGTTTAGTCTTTTCAGAATTAGAAACGTTTATCCCGGACCGTTTCTATAATCAGGCAACAGAATGGGTGTTTTCTCAAGCTGTTCAAGTATTGATTGCGTTAGCGGTTATCGTTTTAATTTTATTGTGGGTACTAGGTATATTATCAACTATCATCCAATATTGGAATTTTACCATTACCAGATACGACAAAGAATTGTTTATAACGAGAGGATTATTAGAAAAGAAACAATCAACCATTCCGTTAAAAAGGATACAAGCGGTTGGTATTAAGGAAACGATTATTCGGCAGCCAATAGGATTAGCTTCCGTTTATGTCGAGATTGCTAGTGGAGAAATTGGCCAGAATCAAGAGATGCATACGTTAATTTTCCCTATCATGCGTAAAAAACATATTGCTAGTTTTTTAAAGGATATTTTACCTGAATATCGATATCAACCGGAAGGATTGGTGAAATTACCTACGAAAGCAATACCTTACTATATTATTCGATCAGTTATCATTCCGTTGATCGCAACGGTTGTAGTAGCTGTACAATTTACTGAATTCACCTGGATACCGGGAATAGTAATGTTACTTTCCTGCATATATGGTTATTTTCAATACAAAACAACTGGTTACCTTATTCAGGATAAGCAATTGTTGGTCCAATCTCGAACCATTAGTAAGGATACAGCTTTAGTTCCACATAAAAGGTTACAATCCCTGCAAAAGAAACAGCATATCTTACACCGAAAACAGGGATTAGCCACATTAGATACCGCAATTTTAAATAAATTTGTTGGTCGTCATTTTATTGTAAGAGAACTAAACGTGGAGGATGTCGATCAGATAGCAGATTGGTATTCTTATCGAAAAAAGCCGTTATCATAATAAAGTGAAGAAGGATAGTTAGTACTGAAAAGTGTACTGACTATCCTTTTTTATAAGTAAAGAAAGTATATAATCCGCGGTATCAACGCATTTGTAAGCAGAAGCCATTTTGAAATAGCTTGTACAGGAAACCATCGCTGCGGCTGTCCGCTTCCCTTTCCACGGGATTTTCGCCTTTTATGAATAAATAAAAAAGTTGACGAATTTTTGCATTAGGAGTATTATTTTTCCCATGAGAAACTTTTGGAATATTTGGGCATATATATAATTGAGTCCTTTGAACAGTCGCCCGTAAGCTCCTCACTTCCAGAACAGGGAGATAACGGACGCTATGGAAGTCTTGCTCTATTATAGTTTGCATAGGAGAGGTGTACAGCTAATGGAATTAGAAGGGGTAGCGTTGGCGTTTAGTTTGACCTTACTAGCAGGTTTGGCAACTGGGGTTGGAAGCATATTAGCATTTTTTACGTCTAATACAAATACGAAATTTTTGTCCTGGGCCTTAGGTTTTTCAGCTGGTGTGATGATCTATGTCTCAATGGTAGAAATTTTTGTGAAAGCACAAGACTCATTAGTTGGCGAATTAGGGGAAACAACAGGTAGTTGGTTGACCGTCATCGGATTTTTTGCAGGTATGATTTTAATAGCATTAATTGATAAATTTATTCCAAAACAGGGCAATCCACACGAATTGAAAAAAGTAGAGGATATGAATAAAAATCCAAATGGTGATGGCAGTTTATTAAAAATGGGTATGTTCACGGCACTAGCTATTGCCATTCATAACTTTCCTGAAGGTATTGCTACTTTCACAGCTGCCTTACAAGATCCAGGTTTAGGGATCGCCATTGCGGTTGCCATAGCAATTCACAATATCCCAGAGGGGATTGCTGTCTCGGTGCCAATTTATTTTTCGACAGGAGACAAGAAGAAAGCATTTAAATTGTCCTTTTTGTCAGGATTAGCTGAACCAATTGGAGCATTAGCCGCCTTTCTATTTTTAATGCCTTTTCTATCAGATGTGTTGTTTGGTATGATATTTGCAGCCGTTGCTGGAATTATGGTATTTATCTCTTTAGATGAATTACTGCCCGCAGCTAAGAAATACGATGAAGCACATACATCTATATACGGTCTTATTACAGGAATGGCAGTAATGGCGTTAAGTTTATTATTGTTCATTTAAAAAAACGGGGAGGCTCCCCGTTTTTTTATCTAGTGAAGAAAGTATATTATCCGAGGTATACTTCGGATAAAAGCCAGCATGTTACTTCTTGTTACTGCTGTAGATCAACCTAGCCTAGTAATAAGGACTGGGCTAGTTTAGTCCTGCATTTTTACTAATTCCGTATCATTCTTGCAATAAAAACTACAAGTGCAATGATTAAGAGAATGTGTATTAGACCACCTGCAATTTCAAACAAGAATCCGATAATCCATGCTAACAATAAAATTCCTATAATGGTCCAAATCATGAAGTCCACTCCTTTTTTCGCATGTTACGTATAAAATACCCAATATCGACAATAATAAACTTTTTTCGAAAAAATGTTGCAATCATAGAAGTAGCTTGTTATAATAATCAACGTGGTTTCGTTAAGAGATTGTTAACTGTTTTTAATAAAATGTTAATAAATAACATCTTTTATATATATGCGGGTGTAGTTTAGTGGTAAAACCTCAGCCTTCCAAGCTGATGTCGAGGGTTCGATTCCCTTCACCCGCTCCATACATAGGGTTGAACGTAGTGTTTCGTTTTAAAATGAAGCATTACGTTTTTTTATGTTATTAAACAATCTATCCAAATGAATTACGACAAATTAAGTTAGAGTCTGATTAAAACACTTGCGCATTACTGTTTACAACTTGTATTGTAGAGAATGAATAACAATATATAAGAGGGGTAAATAGTATGAAGAAGTTACAACAACTCTTACAAAATATAGATGGAAAAGGGTATAAAGCTTATAAATCAATTCAAGGAAGTTATTCCTTCCACCGCTATGAAGTATGTGTGGACTATGTACAAGGAGATCCCTTTGCCTCACCTTCAAAGATCCGTATTGTGATACCAGATGTCTATCGTCCAATTAAAGATGAATGGAAACAATCTAAACAAAGAAACATATATGTAGCTGACCATATTGCCCGATCGGTAGCGAAGGCGATTAAGAAAGAATCCAACCAACCAAAAGGGTCTGGTAAAAGCGGATTAATCCATATTGACCAGCCTGGTCAGGAAATTCTCGAACGGACAGCAGTTCAAATAAAAAAAGATAAAACAATTATTTGTTTATCAGTTGGTCTGCCAGCAAATGGTCGCCGTATTAATGGTAAAGAAGCAGAAAAATTATTTTTTACAATATTACCTTCGATTTTAAAAAACTCAATTTTCTCTATTAAAGATGATGAATTAACAAAAAGTGTTCAATTAGCAGATCAACATACTGTTATTAGAGAGAAAATGAAGGAAAATAACTGGATTGCTTTTGTTGCAGATGGTGCCATACTTCCACGTGAAAGTGGTGTAAGCAACCGTCCACTAAGAAAAGCAGTACCTTTTGAAAGTCCGCAAGAAAACCGAGTGGAAATTAAGCTACCACATCGTGAGGAAGCTTTAACAGGTATGGCAATCAGGAAAGGTATAAGTCTGATTGTTGGTGGCGGCTATCATGGTAAAAGTACGTTATTGCAAGCGTTGGAACGTGGTGTTTATCATCATATTCGCGGTGATGGACGTGAGTATGTGCTAACTGATCCTGACGCAGTGAAAATAAGAGCGGAGGATGGCAGACAGGTAACATCGGTTAATATTTCTGCTTTTATTAATGATCTACCTCATGGACAAACGACAACAAAATTTACGACAGAGAATGCCAGTGGCAGTACCTCGCAAGCTACAAATGTAGTGGAAGCAATTGAAGCCGGGGCGACAACCTTGTTAATTGATGAAGATACAAGTGCGACAAATTTTATGATACGTGATGCACGTATGCAAGCACTTGTTCACCAAAATAAAGAACCGATTACACCTTTTGTCGATAAAATTAAACAATTACGAGATGATTTGGATGTATCCACGATTTTAGTAATGGGTGGTTCTGGTGATTACTTTGATGTGGCAGATCAGGTCATCATGATGGATCAATATAAACCATTTAATGTAACAGAAAAAGCTCGAGAAATTGTGGAACATCAGCCGGTATCCCGACAGCCGGTTACGGACAAACTGGCAAGTGATATGAATCAACGGATCTTTTTACCACCAAGTTTAAACTTACAAAAAGGGAAAAAGAAAAAAGTCCAAGCAAAAGGTTTATATACAGTTCTTATGGGAACGTCAACAATTCAGCTTGATGATGTGGAGCAGTTAGTTGATGCTTCTCAAACTCGAGCAATTGCAGAACTATTACGTTATATGGAAGCAAAAGGGTCATTAGAGCAAGGAAAACCTTTAACTGCATTGCTTGACGATATCGAACATGTCATGGATCAAGAAGGGCTACAAGCTTTTGCACCTTTCCCGAATCAACACCCAGGTGATTTAGCTAGACCAAGACGGTTTGAAATTGCGGCATGCTTAAACCGCATGAGAACAGCAAAAGTTCAATAAGGAGGTGAGTGTAATGGCATATCAACAGCTAAAAGAAGAGTTAATTACTTATAGTAAAGAAATCGGTATTGATAAAATCGGCTTTGCTAGTACGGAACCTTTCGCTGAATTTAAATCAAGGCTAGAAGAACAGCAAGCACTAGGCTATGCTTCAGGTTTTGAAAAAGGAACGAATGAAGAAAGAACAGAACCGGAACGATTAATGCCAGGTGCAGAGTCGATTATTGCCATTGCACTTGCCTATCCAACAAGAATTAAAAACGATCCGAAAAGTGTCAAAGGAGATCGCCGTGGTTTATTCGCCCGTGCATCGTGGGGAACAGATTATCATATCGTTTTAAAAGAAAAATTAGATAAACTAGCCTCCTTTTTACAGGAAAAAGTGCCAGGCTTTCAATTTAGTTCAATGGTTGATACAGGAGAATTGTCTGATCGAGCGGTGGCAGAACGGGCTGGTATTGGGTTCAGTGGCAGCAATACGTTAATCATTTCACCGGAGTATGGGTCTTATATTTATTTAGGTGAAATGATTACCAATATACCTTTTCCAGCGGATCAACCACTTGATGAGGGGTGTGGGACTTGTACGAAATGTATTGATGCTTGTCCAACAGGTGCTCTCGTCGAGCCGGGAAGATTAAATGCGCAGCAATGTCTCGCATTTCTTACTCAAACGAAAGGTTTTATGCCAGATGAACATCGAGAAAAGCTGGGAAACTACATCTATGGCTATGAAACCTGCCAGGTTGTCTGCCCGTATAATAAAGGAGTAGATTTCCACCATCATGAAGAGTTTGAGCCTGATCCAGATCTAGTAAAACCACGACTTATCGATTTGCTAGCTGTTTCTAACCGAGAATTCAAAGAAAAATTCGGGAAAATGGCCGGTTCGTGGCGTGGAAAGAAACCACTGCAACGTAATGCCATTCTTGCCTTAGCTCATTATAAGGAGTCGTCAGCTATCGATACGTTAATCAAGTTAATGAATGAGGACCCACGTCCTGTCATCCGTGGAACAGCAGCATGGGCAATCGGTAAAATTGGAGAAGAAAGAGGATTCCGTGCCATCGAACAAGCAATGCAGCGAGAAAAAGAACCAGAAGTTATAGAAGAGATGGAAAAAGGTTTACAATTCGAATCTATAGCAACCAATAAATAGGAGGTTCTGTATGAATGCTTTAAACTATTATCCGTATGATTCACCACTTGGCACTCTATTACTCGTAAGTTATGATCAGCATCTTATTTTCATTAAGTTTGGGACGATGAAGGAGAATGAACAGGAAATTATTGCTTGGGCTGAAAAACATGCTTTACCTACTAAATTAGTAGAATCAAAGGAAGCATTGCAAGAGACAATTAGCCAACTGACCCAATATTTTAAAGGGGAGCGAAAGACCTTTTCGATACCGTATAAATTTTATGGTACGCCTTTTCAACAAAAGGTATGGCAAGCATTGGCCAAAGTAGAGTATGGTAAAACATGTTCTTATCTAGATATCGCTAAAAGTGTTGATTCACCGAAAGCAGTACGAGCTGTTGGAGGTGCGAATAATAAAAATCCGATTTCGATCATTATTCCTTGCCATCGTGTGATTGGAAAAAACGGTAAGTTAATCGGTTACGGTGGTGGCTTGGACAAAAAAGAATATTTACTAGAATTAGAGAGGGCGGAAGTTTGATCTTCCGCCCTTATATCATTTTATTCTGCTGCTTCGTCTTCAGATGTCTCAGTAGTTTCTTCCGTTTGATCTTCTGTGTCACTTTCTTCGTCTCCAGCACAAGCAGTAAGCCCGCCAAATGCTAAGAAAGCAACAGCTAAAAGAGATAGCCATTTTTTCTTCATCGTAATCCCTCCTTCAAATTCCATTCTAAAAATCCATATGGTAAATTACAACTGAAAATACCATATATTAACTAAAATTTATATTATTTACATGGGCTTAACATTAAAAAGTTAGTGAGATACTAGAAAGACGCTTGGATATATATCCAAGCGTCTGTTTACTTATTTAGTATTATTCTTCTTCTAATTCAACGTCGCCGTTCATTTCACCTTCAGCTCCGGTATTGTCTCCACTATCTTCTTCCATTGGTGCCTCTTCATCCGCAGGCGCTTCCTCTCCAGCAGCAGGATCATCTTCTGGCGCTGGCGCGTCCTCCTCAGCAGCAGGATCATCTTCTGGTGCTGGCGCCTCTTCCTCAGTAGCAGGATCATCTTCTGGCATTGGCGCCTCCTCATCCGCTGGAGCTTGATCTTCCATTGGCGTATCTTCTGCAGGATCAGGACTTTCATCCTCACCACAAGCTGCTAAGCCACCAACTGTTAGTACTGAAACTCCTATCAATGATAATATTTTTTTCTTCATGTTTAATTCCTCCTTCTTGTATGTTCACAAATCGTATTCCCGAGGAGTAAACGAATTAATCATAAAAAAAACCACATTTAATATAATGGTAATGACATGAAAATATAGTAATAGATTTGAAAATTTACTGAAATACAGAAACAATCGTGTAAACTCTCCATTGGATTGAAAGGGTAAGTTTCATTTGGTTGTAGGGGGGATACAAACTTCCACTGATACAAGGATTAATGATGTTGCGTCATTTCTAGACTAAATGCAACTCTTGTGAATATACATGGAATCAGGGAGGGGATTGTTTTGTTAGAATGGGAGTTCATTAAAGAGCATTGGAAAGAAAACTGGAATCGGAGCGAGCATTCTCTTCACAAAAAACAAAAGCTGCACAAAAAAAATGGCAAAAGGATTAATCATATAGATCTAATAGGCAAAAAGCGAGATATAACAACTAATGGAGATCGCTCTGAGATAACGTATCACTTGTATATCAAATTGTTTATTGAGGATCAAGATAATTTTTATCATGAGGAAGTGATAGAGAATCGTATTGCCACGATAGAGAATGGCGAAATTATAGAGGATAAGGAGATTTCATTTCTGTCAGATCTAAAACCAGAGAAGATTGAAGCAGGTCAACATTCTGTTCGATTTGCGTATGACCGAAGAGCGGCAGTTCAATATGCAGAACGGTGGTGGAACGATGCTAATCCTGCCTATCGTTTTTTTGAAGATAATGACTGTACCAATTATATTTCGCAATGCTTAAGAGCAGGTGGTGCTCCGATGTATGGTGCGCCCAATCGTTCAAAAGGCTGGTGGTATCAACAAGATAATTGGAGTTTTAGTTGGTCAGTAGCAAACGCTTTAAGATGGTATTTAAGTGGATCGACAACTGGGTTAAAGGGAAAAGAACTTGATAATCCAGAAGATCTTTTGCTAGGTGATGTGATTTGTTATGATTTTCAAGGAGATGGCAGATGGGATCATAATACGATAGTGGTTGCTAAAGATAGTCAAAATATGCCGTTAGTGAATGCTCATACCAATAACAGTCGTCATCGGTACTGGACTTATGAAGATTCAGCAGCATGGACACCAAATTGCCAATATCGTTTTTTTCGAATAGGAGAGGAAGATCGTGCAAATGATTAAGATTATGGTATAATGACTAAGTTAATAAGCAATATATGAGGTGAAATACATTGGCAGTCCATGTCGTTTTATATCAACCAGAGATCCCAGCAAATACGGGAAATATCGCAAGAACTTGTTTGGCAACAAATGTTCATTTACACTTAATTCGACCACTCGGTTTTTCTACCGATGATAAAATGTTACGACGTGCCGGTTTGGATTATTGGCATGATGTTTCGATTAATTATTATGACTCATTGGATGAATTATATGAAACATTTCCGAATGCTGAATTTTATTATATCGAAAACTTTGGAACAAAATATTATTCGGACTTTGATTTTAGTGACAGTGAAAAGGATTTGTTTTTCGTTTTCGGCCGTGAAACTAACGGCATTCCGAAAGAACTGTTAGAAGGAAAAGAAGATCGTTGTCTTCGCATCCATATGACAGATAAGGTTCGTTCGTTGAATTTATCTAATACGGCAGCAATTATCGTCTATGATGTTTTGAAACAACAAGGTTTTCCTGGCTTAGATTAACCACAGCATAAATTGTTGTGGTTTTTTGAGTATTGGAAAAACAATTACGGGGAAACCCTCTCAATTTATTTGATAGATTTCCCCGTAATTTCCTTATTAACAGGAAAACGCACCTATTTCATAGACACTTTTCCCGGTTAAATCATCTTTACGGGGAAATCTTACAGTTTCATTCAACAGTTTTCCTGATAAACTTCATGGGGGTGATAAAATGAAACAGGAAAAAGTAATCCAAAAGACAGAAGAGATGGTACGTAAGCAGTTATTAGGTGAAGGATCTGGCCATGATTGGTATCATATTGAACGAGTGACGACTACAGCAAAAAAACTTGCTACTGAAGAAAATGCTGATCTTTTTGTAGTGACACTAGCAGCATTATTACACGATTTAGCAGATGATAAAGTAGTAGAAAGTGAAGAGAAGGGGTTAGCAGCAATTCAGGATTGGCTTGTTCAACATCAGGTAGAACAAGATGTTATCGAACATATTCTAACGATCATAAAGGATATGTCTTTTAAAGGCGGTAACAACAAACAGCTCAACTCAATAGAAGGACAAGTTGTTCAAGATGCAGACAGGTTAGATGCAATTGGAGCAGTTGGGATTGCCCGTTGCTTTGTTTATGCTGGGAGAAAGGGGCAACCAATCTATGATCCAGAAATAGAAGTACGAGAACAAATGACAACAGAAAAATACCGTCAAGGTAAAACAAGCGCGATTCATCATTTCTATGAAAAACTGTTGAAATTAAAAGATTTGATGAATACAAAAGCAGGATATCGTTTAGCACAAGAAAGACATCTTGTGATGGAACAATTTTTAGATGCTTTTTATTTAGAAGTTGGTGAAGTTAAAAGACCTGAATAATAAAGGAGAGGTTTATTTGACATCGATTTGTTTTGTAAGGCATGGGGAAACAGAATGGAACGCTTTAGGAAAAATTCAAGGACAGACAGATATTCCGTTGAACAACAGTGGCCGTTCGCAAGCCAATGAATGTGGTCGTTACTTACAAGATTTTGAATGGGATGTAATCATAACAAGTCCCTTACAACGAGCGAAAGAAACAGCAACTATCATCAATAAGTATTTGCACTTACCTTTAATAGAAATGAATGACTTTCGTGAAAGAGGATTTGGTGATGCAGAAGGAATGACATTTCAGGAACGTGCAGAGGTATTTCCGAATGGCAACTATCCTAATCAGGAAAGTATTGAAGCACTTACGGATCGCCTAGTCAATGGATTGCAAAACATACATCATATACATAAAGAAAAGAAAGTGCTACTTGTCGCTCATGGCGCAGTAATAAATGCGATTTTATCCAATTTTTCGGATGGGAAAATCGGGTCAGGAAAGACCAGACTTGTTAACGGCTGTATTAATCATATCGAATGGATAGAAGAAACTTGGAAAATTAAGAGCTATAATCAGACAGAACATCTATCAGCGTTTAGTGAAAAAGGCAGTGTATGAAACTGGCTTGGCTCTGGAGTAGAATAGAGAAAAAAAGAAGTAAGTTCACATCTATTAAACAAGCCGATTGATTTTTAAGTAGTGACATTCACTACTTTTTATCATATACTATATTCAAACAATCAAATGAATGTTTGAATGAGGTGTCGATAAATGAAATGTGAAACATATTGTTATGATGAAGCAGTTGTTGCGCGTGTGCAACCGAAAATAGAACAACTTTCAGGTGTCGAAATGATTTTTAAAGCATTATCTGATGCGACACGTTTAAAGATCACCTATGCATTAACATTAGAAAAAGAACTATGTGTTTGTGATGTAGCGAATATTATTGGATCTTCGACAGCGACTGCATCTCATCATTTGCGAATGCTCCGCAATATGGGATTGGCGAAATATCGTAAGGAAGGAAAGCTTGTTTTTTATTCATTAAAAGATGATCATGTACGTCAACTTGTGACGATCGCAAAAGCACATGCGGAAGAAGGTGTTCATGTTGGCTGAGAAACAAGTCTTTCGCCTCCAAGGTTTATCATGTACCAACTGTGCTGCTACCTTTGAGAAAAATGTCCGTAATATTAAAAGTGTGGATGATGTAAATGTTAATTTTTCTGCTGCAAAATTAACCGTTTATGGTAATGCTAGCATCAAACAGTTAGAACAAGCAGGGGCTTTTGACCATATTAAAGTGTATCCTGAAAAAATGAAAGCACCGACTATTCCTTTTTACCAAAAAAGAGAAAACCAGTTAACGATGCTTTCTTTATTATTTGTCATGATTGGTTATGTCTTCTATTTCCAAATCGGAGAGCATCATGCTTTAACAATTGGAACCTTTCTAATGGCCATTATCATTGGTGGTTATGATCTGATTAAAACAGGAAGTAGAAACTTGCTGAAACTACAGTTTGACATGAAAACATTAATGACAATTGCCGTGATTGGCGCAGCGATTATTGGCGAATGGGCAGAGGCAGCGGTTGTTGTATTCCTTTTTGCTTTAAGTGAAGCACTGGAAGGTTATTCGATGGATAAGGCACGAAATTCGATCCAATCCTTAATGGATGTAGCACCAAATCGAGCAACCATAAAAAGAGATCATCAATTAATTGAAATCGATGTTGAAGATGTACGAATTGGCGATACGATGATTGTGAAGCCTGGAGAAAAAATTGCAATGGATGGTGTTGTGATAGAGGGGAACTCTTACGTTAACCAAGCGGCGATTACGGGTGAATCTGTTCCAGTTGAAAAAGAAGATGGATCAACTGTTTTTGCGGGCTCTATCAATGAGGAAGGTGCATTAGTAGTCGAAGTAACTAAATCAAGTGAGGATACAACGATCGCTAAAATCATCCATTTAGTAGAGGAAGCACAAGCAGAAAAAGCGCCAACTCAACAATTTGTTGATCGTTTTGCGAAATATTACACGCCTGCAATTATGATATTGGCTTTACTTGTGATCATTATCCCACCAATCTTTGGCGCAGATTGGCAGACATGGATTTATAATGGGCTAGCTGTGTTAGTTGTTGGTTGTCCATGTGCACTGGTCATTTCGACACCGGTTGCAATTGTGACAGCGATTGGCAATGCAGCGCGAAATGGTGTACTGATCAAAGGTGGAATTCATTTAGAGCAACTAGCAAACATTGATGCAGTTGCTTTTGATAAAACAGGAACGCTTACAATAGGTAGACCTGTAGTAACAGAAGTAAAGGCTATACGCAGAACTGAAGAAGAATTATTGCAAATAGCAGGCGCACTAGAATCATACTCTGAACACCCAATAGCTCGTGCGATTCATAACAAAACACAAGGGATGCGGTTGCCAGAAGCAACACAATTTCAATCCTTTACCGGAAAAGGAATCGCAGCGGTGATAAATGGTGTCCGCTATAAAATAGGAAACGCTAAACTGTTTGAAGAGAGCGAACTACCGCCAGTGTCAGCAAATACAGTATTGTATATTGGAACCGATGACGAAGTAATGGGATATGTAACGGTTGCTGATCAGCCTCGACCGAATGTAAAACAACAAATTACTAATCTTCATCGATTAGGGGTAAGCAATACAGTCATGTTAACAGGCGATGTAACGAATGTCGCAGAAGAAATTGGACAAGAAACTGGCGTATCGGAAGTAAAGGCAGAACTTTTTCCCGAAGATAAACTTGCTTATATAAAACAATTAAAACAGACTCACCGTGTGGCGATGGTTGGCGATGGAATCAATGACGCACCATCACTAGCTGAAGCAAATGTTGGCATTGCTATGGGCGGGGCAGGTACGGATGTAGCGATGGAAACAGCTGATATTGCGTTAATGGGAGATGACTTATCGAAGATTCCTCACTCGATTCACTTAAGTAAGCGAACATTACGGATTATAAAAGAGAATATTTTCTTAGCGCTGTTATTAAAAGTCGTTGCCCTTTTACTTGTGATCCCAGGATGGTTAACATTGTGGTTAGCGATATTTGCAGATATGGGAGCGACATTATTGGTCGTTTTAAATGCATTAAGGTTAATGCGAAAAAAGGATAGATAGGTGCCTCTGTTCACGAGATCATACCACAAAAACTCGTGAACAGGCACTAAAAATCAATTAGTTTCGACCAGAGCGAATAATATTCTGCATCTTTTCTACATTAGGATAGTTAAACTCTTCATATTGCTGGCACACTTTTTCAAGATCATATGGAACTCGCACATGACTTGTTTGTACTTGACCCGCGACAATATCAATGATTACATAAGAAGCTTTGGCAATCCCGTCAAAAGGTAAACCAACACTACCTAAATTAATAATGGTTTTACCTTCTACTGTACGTTCGTAAGCTTTGTGAATATGGCCATATAAATATAAATCGGCTTCTTTTTTTGTCGTTAATTTTGCTAACAGATCATTGTCCTTCATATTTGGTAAGACCACATCAAATAAACTGTCGGGAGTTGCATGGAAAGCGTGAAGCCGGACTCCCTCTTCTTCTAATGTTAATTCTGTTGGCAGAGACTCAAGGTACGAAATTTGCTCTTCATTTAGTTGGCTTCTTATCCATTCTTGTTCTTGCTGCATGGTTTCCAAGGCTTGCTGTGGCACTTCACCTTCTCGAACACCCCTAACAACCCATTGATCAGCATTCCCTTTGATAACATCCGTGTTTAATCCCCGAATTAAGTTTATTGACTTGGATGGTTCAGGTCCACGATAGGCGATATCACCAAGTACGGCAATACGATCAACTTGTTTCTTTTCGATATCATGTAATACTTCTTCCAAAGCTACAGCATTTCCGTGAATGTCCGAAATAAAAGCGAATCTCATTTTATCACCTCACCCCCATCATAAGGTATTATCTTTCGCTAAAGCAAAGATTTTGACGTTCTACAGGTGTGAAACATATAATAGTACTATAGAGATAATTGTCATGAATCCTATACCAATGAAAAAGGTGTAGGTTTTTCTTTTAACAAATTTGGGTATAACTCTAGTAAGGAGGTTATCGTTATGGTTTCGTTTTTTACCAGTAACATTCCCGCATTTATGAAAGGCGAGTTAGAAAAATTATTTCATAAAATAAATCCTTTAATCAAAAAGAATGCTAAATATATGATGTTTGCTGTTCCGTTATTGTTTATCTCGGTGTTTAACTTAATCTTTTTCTTGTTTTTTGGTGGATTTTCAAATGGTATGGTTGCCGTTGTCGTTGTCTATGCATTGATGGCCGCAGTTGGAATGGCGTTATATAAAGAATCCAAGCACATTAAGAAAAAAATCCAACAATTAGAGATGGAACATATCGTAACTAGAATTGAAAAAAGTGACATCTTAAATGAACACAAAAAGAAAGATTATATTTCTCTCATAAAAGCACAGCCGAAAATGGGGCTACAAACATTTATTAATTTCTTAACAGAAGAAAATGACAGAAGAAAGATGATGGAAGAATAGCGAACAATCAAATAGATAAAAAGTGGAAGGGTGAGCCATGTTCATCCTTCTATTTTTATATGGGAAAGGTTTGATGTATATTCGCAGCATTCCAACTAATTACTACGCTTTCCGCGGGCACGGCATCAACTAACTTTGGAAAGTGTATTTTTGGCTCGAGCTATTCCCATAGTAGTCTCCGCTATGAATAGGTGCAACAACTTTTGTGATAAGTAATAGGGTGACTTTTTTGCAATGAACAAAGTAAAGGTCGCCAACTTCATGTTAGTGTTGTAGAGCAGATCCTAACGAAGGCCGCCCATTTTCACTCCTGTGGGAATTGTTTGCCCTTCAGCTAACTTTTTCGAGCGGTTTTTGCTCGAAAAAGTTACAAACCCCACGGAAAGGAAAATGGGCAGCCGGAGTGGTGATCAAGTTGTTCAAATATTTTATCATTACTACCAAAGTAATAATGGACCGCCGGCGTTGTTTACCGGTTTTTCTTTCTTCCAAATGTTAGTTGACAACCTACTAAAATCATGAGAATATATATTTATGTTCTTTATAAAGAAATAATGTAGTTTTAAAGAGTTGCATAGAAAATGATAGATTCCAACTTTATCACGGTACAAATTATCCGAAAATCTAAGGAGTTCAGTATGGAAAAAGGAGAGTTAATACCCTGATAAGTTTTGCTAACCCGCAGTGGGAGATAAAGCCCTGCAATAAAACGATATACATAACTGTTCGCTATAATGAATGATTAAGGAGGAACAAAGGTGGAAAGTGCACTACGAATTTTACATGTGGTGGAAAGTATGAACCAAAGTGAGGTAGGAACGATGCTGATGAATGTCTACCGAAACTTGGATCGAAGCAAAGTACAATTTGACTTTTTAACAAATGAAGAAGGAGATTATGATCAGGAAATACAACAGTTAGGCGGTCTTATATACCGTATTCCGTCGATAAAGGAAGCTGGAATAACGGGTTATCGAAAATCATTACGCCAATTTTTTAAAGGACATCGGTTTTACATTGTTATGCATTCGCATATAGATCAGATGAGTATCTATCCCTTAAGAGCAGCAAAAAGAACAGGGATACCTGTAAGAGTAGCTCATAGTCATCGTACAAAAGGTAACGCAACAGGAACGGTAAAGATGTTAGATGAGATAGCCAGCTCATTAATTCCACTCTATGCCACTCATTTTTTTGCTTCTTCACCTGAAGCGGCAGAATGGTTGTTTAAAAGAAGGGCCAATCAAGCAGAAATCATGTTTAAAGCAATCGATTTAGAGCGTTTTTGTTATTCGCATTCATTGAGAGAGCAAGGAAGGCAGGAACTCGGCATCATCGATAAGGAATTTGTTATTGGTCATATCGGTCGGTTTACTGCCCAAAAAAATTATCATTATTTAATAGAATTATTTGTAGGATTCCGCAGAAGAATTCCGCAATCAAAATTAATATTAGTAGGAGATGGACCTTTACGAGCAGAAATCGAAGCAAAAGTGAAGCAATATCGCATCCAAGATCATGTGATTTTATTAGGAGCGAAAGAAGATTTGGGAAAATGGTTACAAGTATTTGATTTGTTTATTTTCCCTTCTTTATCCGAAGGGTTACCACTAACTCTAGTAGAAGCACAAGGTGCAGGATTGCCGATTATTGCTTCAGACAGTATATCGAAGGAAGTTGATTTGGGAGTGGGACTAGTTCAATTCATTCCTATAGATAATAAAAGAAAGTGGTTAGAAGCGATGTATGCTGCTTATGAGAACAAAGCTAGAAATCCTATTGCGCCAGAAATATTAATAAACAAAGGATATGATCTAGAGCAAGTAGTTCATCAAACGGAGCAAACGTATTTGCAGCTAAGAGATGATGGCATATAATGTAACACTCCCTTGAGTAAAGGGAGACTATGAGCATCTTAAAGACCCTTAACAATGTGATAAAAAAAGAATATCGATGGGATTGAGGTATTGTAAAAATGATAGGGAATAATATAAACCGAATCAGAAAGAAGAAGAATTTAACTTTATCGGAGTTAGCGGAAAGGTCCGATGTGTCAAAATCTTATTTAAGTAATATCGAACGGAACTTAAATGATAACCCATCTATTCAAATAGTAGAAAAATTAGCAGAAGTATTAGAGGTTGAAGTGGTGACACTGTTAGGAGAAGAAGATCAGCCGTTTACGAATGATGAGGAATGGATCAAGTTTGTCGATAATTTAAAATCCTTAGGAATAACGAAACCAGACTTTGATGAATATCGAATCGTCTTTGAATTCATTAAATGGAAGAACCAAAAGGATGCAAAGAAGTGAAGTAAAAGTGGATATATAGACTTCTGCTTGTTTAATAACCAAGTAAGGTACTAGAAATAGTTATAATAAAAAAACAATTACATATACTTGTATGAGAATGGCCAAGAGGTTCAGGCAAGCATTTACGGTGAAAAGTAGATAGAAAGAAGGAATGTTCATGAAAAAAGTGTTAATGATAGTTGATCCGTTAGACCTCGGACTTTCCATTGAACATCAATTATATCTTACCTACCGTCATCTTGAGCCTATATCTGAGATATATGTAAAATTACTCGAGAATGATTCCATGTTTTTACAACATTTGAATAAACAGATAAAGGTAATGCTACCAATCAGTCATGTCCTTTCTTCTACTAGAAAGAATTTCCACGATCAACGGAATTGGAGTTATACGTTGCAATCTCATTCAATCCCATTACATATTAGAAAAGCATATTATAATTTTCCATCGTTAGTTCGGTTGTATTGGAAATCTATTAATGAGAGCATAGCCGAAAGTCATATTCATTTTGATGAGGCAGTTAGTTTGTCTTCTGGTATCCCATCCTTTTACTTAATAGATAAAGTACAAGCTGACAAGAAAATTTATTACTTTCCAATTAGACAGTTCAAAAAGGCTGTAGCACCTGTGATAGGTCGATTACGTCAA
This sequence comes from Gracilibacillus thailandensis, assembly GCF_010994055.1. Lineage (NCBI taxonomy): Bacteria > Bacillati > Bacillota > Bacilli > Caryophanales > Bacillaceae > Gracilibacillus > Gracilibacillus thailandensis. The sequence goes on from NZ_WJID01000013.1 coordinate 81,529, forward strand.
CAGGATTTGATATACACAGCTTCACAATCCATGTATCGTGAGTTAGCGAAAAATAATCATCAAATAAAGTACTATGCAGATCCTTATTATAAAGAATCACTCTACCGCGTTTTAAAATTAGATGAAGCAACAAGGTATCATCCTCAACATTTATCTGTTTTATCAGCCAATAATCTAAAGTACAGGAGGCATATTGAAGGATTTATTTTTATGATCAAGTACTTTGTAAAACAGCGGATTGCCTTCAAGTGGTATCTTTATGGTGATCATCACAATGAAACAATGATCCGAAACGAGCTCAAAATCCATCTATTAGAGGATTATGTTGAGTTTATTGGCAGCATAGCCAATGTATTTCGATATTTAGAACAAGCTGATCTCTATGTGGAATGGGAGCCACAATCTGCATTAAATTTTGAAGCTGAAACAATGAAGAAGCCTATCATTTATATGAAAAATGAACCACCTTATCATAATCAACAGATCTTAAAGTTAATAAAAAAATATAAATGAAGCGACTTTGATTCGACTAGATTTCACGTAATAGTCAAAAATTCAACAGCTCAATGGACAATTTAAAATAAAAAATAGTAAATTTAAACCAGAATGTTCTTTAAAACGAATAAAAAATGCGTTATAATAAAATAGAGTTAGGAGTAAAAGTAACAGCTAAGTTAAAATTATCATAATTTAGTAAATAAGAGGGGGAAAATAGTATGATAAAGCACACGGTAGTTGTGGCAGAGTCACAAACACTTTTTCGTGATATGATTACGAATTTTGTAGAAGATATGGAAGAGTTTCGGGTGATTGGTACATTAACAAATGGACAAGAAGTCATCAATTTTATCAAAGAGAAGGAAGTTCGTCCTTTTTTGATTTTATTGGATATTCATATGCCGGTTATGAATGGATTAGAATGTGCAAAAAAATTAAAAGAAATGCACCCAAACATTAAAGTCGTTTTATTATCTGCATTTGATGACGAAGAGTCGATCGAAACAGTGTTATCTGTTTCAGCAGATGGATACATATTAAAAAGTTCAGGATTAGATGAATTTAAAGATACACTTCGTTTTATTATGGATGGTAAATTTGTTGCTCCTCAGACACTAGTTCAGCATTTTTCACAGCGTTTAGAATCCTTACTTAAGCTAGAGCGGGAAAGTTCATTGCATTTTATTAAAGAACAGTTTAATCAACATAAAGATTTGAACAATCGTGAATTGCAAATTATTCAGTTGATGAAAAAAGGTTGGACAAACCGAATGATAGCCGATCAATTAGGGATCAGTGAGGGGACAGTCAAGAATTATTTGTCACTCATTTATAAAAAGCTTAAAATCAAAAGTCGAGTCGAACTTCTGCAAATATTGTCTGATATGACCGGCTGATCGCCCTACATTTTTTCACGATATGCTCTTGGGGAGACATCATAATTTTTTTTGAAAACGCGATGGAAATAAGAGTAAGAGCCAAATCCACAATTTTGGGCAATATTTTCAAGTGTCATCGTAGTATATTTCATTTGGTTAATTGCTGCAGATATGCGAATAGATTGGGCATACTCAATTAACGTTTGATTGACATGTTCTTTGAACAGATGCACACATCTAGAAACACTCAGGTTGCAGTGATTGGCAATGTCCTCTACTTTAAAGCCTTGTTTTGTCGCGTTTTCCTCAATGAAGCGCATCATTTTCGTTACTACATACGGACGGTAAATGTCATCTGATCTTTTATCCATAGCTCTTTGTAAAGAAACACACAGTGCACTAACCAAATAGTAGGTAAGTTCGCTGTTTCTTTCTTTTTTCGGGCGTCTTTCCTCAATGATCAAATGATGCCAGAAATCTAATACTGCTTCATCTAATGTGATTTTTGCAAAGGTTGGAGCGTCCTTGAAGCGTTCGTCTATCCATTTTCCTTCACAATATAAATGAAAATCGCCGCTTTGTTGTCCTTCCTCCACGTATAACTCATAATTCTCCCCGGGTTTTATAATAAGTAAATCTCCTTTTTCCACTACACGAGTATCCGCATTTACCTTCACCTGTGACCTTCCCTCTGTTTGAAGACGGAATAAGTATGACGCATATCGAGATTGATGGGATGTGTGATAACGATAATTATGATAAGAGTAACCGCAAAAATTAATTTTCATCAAAAAATCCTCCATTTCAGATAAGTTTCGCTAACCAACAGTGAAAATCCCACTGCTGCAAGTCTCACTTTTCCACGGTGGTAACCGTCCGTAATATGCAAGAGTATATCAAGAAGTTAACGCTCGGTAACACCCTGATAAGTTTCGCTAACCAGCAGTGAAAGTCCACTGCTGGAAGTCTCACTTTATCCCAGAGACAACCGTCCGTAGCATTCAAGGGTATAGCAAGGAGGGAACGGACGGTAACTCCCCGATAAGTTTCGCTAATCACCAGAGGAAAAACCACCACTGCTGGAAGTCACACTTTATAGCAAAATAGTTCATGTTTTGATTATATCATTTATGTTCAAATGAAAGCTGATCATTTATGATAATAAATAACTAATATTGCAAAATGAAAAGGGTAACATTATCAGAGCAGTCTATTTTCGCTCATCATGATTTTGATTGTTAACTCTTATTCTTTACGCAAATACGAAAGGTGGAGTAGGAATTAATGAATGTTTTAATATGGAATGAATTCAGACATGAACAGCAAGACGAAGAAGTAGCAAAAATCTATCCAAATGGGATTCATGAAGCAATTAAAGCGTTTTTAGAAACAGATGATATTCATGTTGAAACCGCTACATTAGATGAGCCGAATCATGGAATTACTGATGAAAGGTTATCAGAGACAGATGTCATGCTATGGTGGGGACATTTAGCTCATCATGAGGTAGCAGATGAAATAGTCGATAAAGTACATAAACGTGTACTTGAAGGAATGGGATTAATTGTCCTTCATTCTGGACATTTCTCGAAAATCTTTCAGAAATTAATGGGAACAGGCTGTGACTTGAAATGGCGTGAAGCAGATGAAAAGGAAAGAATGTGGGTGGTCAACCCTTCTCATCCGATTGTCGAAGGGATTGGTGAATATATTGAAATAGAAAAAGAAGAAATGTATGGAGAACATTTTGATATCCCTGCACCAGATGAATTAGTGCTTGTCAGCTGGTTTGAAGGCGGGGAAGTATTCCGCTCCGGTTGTACCTATCGAAGAGGACATGGCAAAGTCTTTTATTTCCGCCCAGGTCACGAAGGCTACCCGACGTATTACCATCAAGATATTCAAAAAGTAATTCAAAATGCCGTAAGATGGGCTAAGCCAACAACAAGGGAATTTTCCAGCTATGGAAATGCCCAACCATTAGAAGAAATAAAACCAAAATCATAAAGGGAGATGGAATCTATGGATAAACTAAAAGTCGCCGTAATTGGCTGTGGGAGTATTGCAATTCATCGTCATTTACCAGAATATCAGGGAAATCCTTTTGTAGAAATTGTGGCTGTCTGTGATATTAAAGAGGAGCGTGCTCAGTCAACAGCATCTGAATATAACGTACAAGCGTATACGGATTATAAACAAGCGATAACAGACTCTAACGCAGATCTTGTCAGCGTTTGTTTACCGAACTATTTGCATGCGCCTGTCTCTATATTTGCTGCTGAACAAGGAAAACATGTTTTATGTGAAAAACCGATGGCAACTTCTGAAGAAGAGGCAAAGCAAATGATCGACGCTAGCAATAAAGCAGGCAAAAAATTAATGATCGCACATAATCAACGCTTTGTACCTAGCCATGAAAAGGCGAAACAATTAATCGCAAATGGTGAGATCGGTAAAGTGTACAGCTTCCGTACCACATTTGGTCATGGTGGTCCAGAAGGTTGGAGTATTGATGGAAAGGAAAGCTGGTTCTTCCGTAAAGAAGAGGCATTTATTGGTGCGTTAGGTGACCTTGGCGTACATAAAGCAGATGTCATTCGTTATATTTTGGGAACAGAATTTACTGAAGTAGCGGCTATGGTAGAATCGTCTGCCAAGGAGAACAGTGATGTTGATGATCAAGCGGTGACGATTTTACGTAGTGAGAAGGGCATTATTGGTACATTGACAGCTAGTTGGGCTTATGGAGCTGGAGAAGACAACTCAACCGTCATTTACGGAGAAAAAGGAATGCTTCGTCTTGAAGATGATCCTGCTTACAGCTTAATAGCAACCTATACAGACGGATCAAAAATCAATTATGAGCTTGGCCAAATCCAAACAAATGACAGTGGCGGCCAAACGTCTTCAGGTGTTATTGATCATTTTGTTGACAGTGTACGAAATGATTCCAAACCATTAATAGACGGAGAAGAAGGCTATAAATCATTACAAATTATTTTAGCAGCATTAGAAGCGAATGAAACGAAGAAGAATATAACCTTATAGAAGGAGGAGACAGTCATGAAACTTGGTGTATTTACGGTACTATTTGCAGAAAAAAATTTCGAAGAGATGTTGGACCATGTGAAAGCTAGTGGGTTAGATGCCGTGGAAATTGGAACTGGCGGCTACCCGGGAGATGCACATTGTAAAATTGATGAACTTTTAGAAGATGCGGTGAAACGCGATCATTATTTACAAGAGGTTAAAGATAGAGGGCTAACGATTAGTGCTTTTAGCTGTCATGGCAATCCATTAACACCTGATAAGCCATTTGCGGAAGAAAGTGATCAAATTCTTCGTAAAACAATTGAACTTGCAGGTCTAACTGGTGTACCGGTTGTCAACTGTTTTTCGGGGACTCCCGGAGACCAAGAAAACGCTAAAGCACCAAACTGGCCTGTCGCACCATGGCCAACAGAATACGCAGATGTTCTGGAATGGCAATGGGAAGAAAAGTTGGTCCCATACTGGAAAGAGATTGGAGAACTGGCTGAACAACATAACGTTAAAATCGGTATTGAATTACATGCCGGGTTTTTAGTGCACACACCATATACGATGCTAAAGCTTCGTGAAGAAACAAGCCCAGCAATTGGAGCTAACTTGGATCCAAGCCATCTATGGTGGCAAGGAATCGATCCAGTTGCAGCGATAAAAATTTTAGGAAAAGAAAATGCGATTCATCATTTCCATGCAAAGGATACTTACATTGATCAGGATAATGTTAATATGTATGGTCTTACGGATATGCAACCATATGGCAATATTCAAACAAGAGCATGGAATTTCCGATCTGTTGGATGTGGTCATGGTTTAGAAGAATGGTCTAACATGATTAGTGCTCTTCGAACGTTTGGCTATGATTATGTTGTAAGTATTGAGCATGAAGATCCTATTATGTCCATTGACGAAGGTTTTGCTCGTGCTGTAGATAACTTAAAAGCAGTAAATATTAAAGAAAGCCCGGCTGAGATGTGGTGGGCGTAAGGAAAGGAAGTCACAGATGACAAAGTTAAAAGTTGCGCTGATTGGTGCAGGGGGTATTGCGACAGATGTCCATATTCCTGCGTATCGAAAAGTGCCAGAACAAGTGGAAATTGTAGCGGTCGCAGATGTCGCGTATGACAAAGCAAAAGCAGTGGCAAGTGAACATGGTATTCAAGCAGCATTTGACAATTATCACACTATGTTAAGAGAAACAGACATTGATGCTGTCAGCGTTTGTGTGCCAAATAAATTTCATAAGGAGGCAGCGGTTACTGCATTAGAAGCAGGTTGTCATGTCTTATGTGAAAAGCCACCAGCAATGAATCAAGAAGAAGCAAAAGAAATGGAAGAGGCGCAGGTGAAATCAGGTAAATTGTTGATGTATGGTTTCCATTATCGTTTCCAATCGGAGACGCAGGCTGCCAAACGTTTTATTGATGCAGGCGAACTCGGTGACATTTATTCCGGACGTGTGCAAGCAATTAGACGACGTGGTATTCCAGGTTGGGGTGTATTTACTAACAAGGAATTGCAAGGCGGCGGTCCATTAATCGATATCGGTGTCCATATGCTAGATACAGCACTATATTTAATGGGTTACCCAGAGCCTGTAGTAGTCCTTGGTCAGACACATCAACAACTCGGAACAAAAAAAGGTATCGGTTTATTAGGTGAATGGGATTATCAAAACTATACTGTCGAAGATATGGCGGTGGGGATGATAACTTTCCAAAATGGTGCATCACTCGTATTAGAATCGGCATTTGCAGCTAATGTAGAAAAGCGTGACACCATGCAAGTTTCGTTAATGGGTAATCAAGGTGGAGCAGACATTTTTCCATTAAAAATATATCAGGAAAAGCATGATACTTTAATTGATATTACACCAGCCTATTTACCAGAAATAAATGCTCATCAAACAGAAGTTCATGCTTTTGTTACGGACTGCATTGAAGGTAATATCACAGATCGTTATGCGAAGCAAGGTACCAATATTCAAAAAATTATCGACGGACTTTACCAATCAGCTGAAACGGGTAAGGCCGTATATCTATAGGGAGGCATTACACATGGGGAAAATTGCAATTCAATTGTATTCTGTACGTGACCATACTTCAAAAGATTTTTTAGGTACTTTACGAAAATTGGGTGAAATGGGTTATGAGGCCGTACAGTTTGCCGGATTCTTTGATACACCTGCCAATGAATTGAAACAAGTAATGGATGAATCAGGTTTAGTGGCTGCTGGCAGTCATATGCCGTTTGACAGTTTAACAGGTGATCAACTAGAAGCTTCATTAACCTATAACAAAACAATTGGTAATGATTTAATTATTTGTCCGATTTTACCGGAAGAGCTAAGAGCAGATGAAGGTGCCTATTACCGTGCTGCAGAAGAATTAAATGAGATTGGACGGAAATGCTCTGAAGCTGGATTCACTTTTGCTTATCACAATCATAATATGGAATTCTTTGATCTTGGTAATGGAAAAAGAGGCTTCGACATTCTTTTTGAGGAAACAGATCGTGAGTATGTAAAGATGGAACTCGATTGTTATTGGGCAACACATGCTGGCGTAGATCCATTACAAACGATCAAAGCATATGATGATCTAGTTGTGTCCTTACACATTAAAGATATGACAGTAGAAAATGGTGAAAAACGTAGCATTGAAATTGGTAAAGGCTCGTTAGATATCGGAACTTTGTGGGAGACAGGTGAATCTGTCGGTGTCGATTGGTATGTAATTGAGCAAGAACAATTCGATGGAGACCCATTAGAAAGCGCCAGAGAAAATGTAGAGAATTTAAAAGCGAAAGTAAGAAAATAAGTATCTTCCCCTATTTATGGTAGTTAGCTATAAATAGGGATTTTTATTTATTCAATAAGAAAAACGAAAGCTTACATTGCGCAATCGATTTCCTATCATATAAAAAACAATTCCCTGTTAATAAAAATATCATTGCAATAATGAAGTTTATAATTTAGAATATATTTGTGCAAACGATTGTATAAAAGAGAAAAGGGGATAATATATGAAAAAGTTTATGTCATTTGAGTTCTGGCAGAAACTTGGAAAGGCTTTATTGGTTGTTGTAGCCGTTATGCCTGCTGCCGGGATTATGATATCATTAGGTAAATTAGTTGCCATGAGTGGTGACGATATTTCTTTATTACTAAGTATTGGTAATGTTATGGAACAATTAGGTTGGGCGATTATTGAAAACCTTCACGTATTATTTGCCGTTGCGATCGGTGGATCATGGGCAAAAGAACGAGCAGGAGGAGCTTTTGCAGCACTATTAGCATTCGTTCTTATTAATCGTGTAACCGGTGCAATTTTTGGTGTGTCAGGAGAAATGGTGAATGACCCTGAAGCATTAGCTACATCATTATTAGGAAGTGAATTAGTTGTAGCTGATTACTTTACGATGATCCTAGATGCTCCTGCTTTAAATATGGGGGTATTTGTAGGGATCATATCTGGCTTTATCGGTGCAAGCATTTTTAATAAATATTATAATTACAATAAACTACCGCAAGCATTAGCATTTTTTAATGGGAAGCGTTTTGTCCCCTTTGTCGTTATTTTGTGGTCCGTTATCGTTGGAATTGTATTATCATTTGTATGGCCTTTCATTCAAGGGTTGCTAAACGACTTTGGTCGCTGGATCGCAACTTCACGAGACTCAGCTCCAATCCTAGCTCCGTTTATATTCGGTACGTTAGAACGTTTGTTACTACCTTTTGGATTGCATCATATGTTGACAGTGCCAATTAATTACACAGAATTAGGTGGTACCTATACCATAATGTCTGGTGCGAATGAGGGAAGTGTTGTGGCTGGACAAGATCCTTTATGGTTGGCTTGGATTTCAGATTTAAATAACCTACTTGCTACAGGAGATGTAAATGCATACAACCAATTATTACAAGATGTTACGCCAGCACGTTTTAAAATGGGACAAATGATTTTAAGTTCAGCTGGATTAATAGCTGCTGCATTAGCAATGTATAAAAATGTTGATAAAGATAAAAAAGCAAAATATAAATCTATGTTTCTATCGGCAGGACTTGCAGTATTTTTAACAGGGGTAACAGAACCGATTGAATTTATGTTTATGTTTGCTGCGCCATTATTATATGTTGTCTATGCCATTGTGGCTGGATTAAGTTTTGCGGTTGTGGATATTATTGATTTACGTATCCATGCTTTCGGTAATATTGAGTTACTGACACGATTGCCAATGACAATTAATGCTGGATTAGTACAAGATATTATTAATTTTGTTATCGTATGTGTCGTATTCTTTGTTCTAAACTATGTTGTTTTCAATTTCTTAATCAAAAAAATGAATTTACCAACACCAGGACGTGCTGGTAATTATACAGATGATGATGGAACGAAGGATAATGTAGACAAAACATTGGGAAATAAAGATGAGCATTCTACTGCAGGACAAATTGTTGCACTTTTAGGTGGAGAAGATAATATTGAAGATGTAGATGCTTGTATGACAAGACTTCGTGTTACCGTTAAAAATATTGAAGAAGTTAAAGAAGAAGAGGAATGGAAGAAGACAGGAGCAATTGGGCTAGTGCTAAAAGATCATGGTGTTCAAGCGATTTACGGACCAAAAGCAGATGTCATGAAATCTGAAGTTCAGGATTACTTAGGAGGTTAAGATGCGCTTATTAACACTAAATTGTCATGCGTGGCAAGAAGATGATCAACTAAATAAAATCAATACATTAGTTAAAACAATCGTAGATAATGATTATGATGTCATTGCATTGCAAGAAGTTAGTCAGAAAGAAGATTCTCCCCTTATTAGTGAGCATATTCGTGAAGACAACTACGGACAAGTAGTGTTGGATAAGTTGAAAAAAATAGGTAAATCAAGTTATCATTTGGTGTGGGCTAGTTGCCATCAAGCTTTTAATGAATATGAAGAAGGGTTAGCGATTATTACAAAACACCCAATTCAGCATGTGGAGAAATTTTATTTGAGCAAATCTACTGATTATTACTTTTGGAAGACACGCGTTGCATTAGTAGTTGATATTGAAGTGGAAGGTGAGATACAAACATTTATGTCATGTCATTTGGGATGGTGGCATGATGTAGAAGAACCAAGTGCTTATCAATTAGATCGATTAAACTATATTGCCAGTCAAAAAGATAATCGAGTATTCCTGTTAGGTGATTTTAATAGTGAAGCAAAGAATCGAGATGAAGGATATGATTATCTAGTTGCTAAAGGATGGTACGATACATATAGTTTAGCAACTGAAAGAGATAGTGGAGTTACGGTCAGTGGAGAAATTGCCGGTTGGAAAGATCATGATGAAGATAAACGGATTGATTTTATTTTTGTTAATTCATTGATTAGTGTAAAATCGTCTATGGTGATCTTTAATGGTAACAATAGCGAGGTTATCTCCGATCATTTTGGGGTAGATGTAATAATAGACTAACAACTGAGGAGGAACTCAATATGTTAAAGAAATTATTTAAGAAAAAGGAAGTAAATACAGATTTGACTGCACCATTAACTGGAAAGTTACTGCCGTTAGAACAAGTACCAGATCAAGTATTTTCGCAAAAAATGATGGGGGATGGCATCGCGATTGAACCTTCTGATAATAATGTCGTATCACCAATTGATGGTGAAGTAGTGGATGTATTTAAGACCAAACATGCAATTAGTTTTAGAACCGATGGTGGTGCAGAAATATTAGTACATATGGGATTGGAAACAGTTCAATTGGATGGAAAAGGTTTCGATATTCATGTGGAAAATGGTCAAAAGGTAAAAAAGGGAGATCGATTAGCTACATTTGATATTGACACGATTGCAGCGGATGGATATAAAACAGTGACTCCCATTATTTTATTAAATGGTGAAGAATTTGCGATCACTAATATGGAGAGTAAACAAGAGGTTGTAGCTGGAGAGGACGTTCTATTTCATATTGAGAAAAAGTAACTAGATAAAAGATGTGGGTTATTGTCTAATGGGTCTGGTTTAAGATGCAAAACTGTAAATAGCTAAAAAAATGAGGTGCAATTCGCACCTCATTTTGAATGTGATTAATATGCGATTGCGTTTTCTACTTTAAGTGAGCTGATGTTAAGAACAGAAGAAGTTGCAAATAAATTCAGGAATCTGCAAGTAAATTAGTAAAGTTGCAAATAAATTCCTGCAAATGCAAATAAATTAGTAAAGCTGCAAATAAATTCCTGCAAATGCAAATAAATTAGTAAAGTTGCAAATAAATCTTGGAACTTGCAAAAAAAAGCGAGAACAATTAGAATGTCATATCTGCCTTAGGTCTCACTTGCATCATAATCTTTGTCACATATTGCTCCTCACTGTTTTTAACGACAGTGTCATAAATATATTCTTCTAAAACATAATCTCCTAATTCTAGATTTAATCGTTCCAGCTCTGACAAAAGTCGTTTATAGGTATGGTGAATTTTCTTATCTTCCCCTTTATGGTATCCGATTAAAAAGTCACCTTTTATAGTCTTTAGGTATGGGTTATCCTTCTGAGAATGAAGTTGTTTTATATATAAATAACTATAATTAGTAAACTCACCCTTCAGCACTTGTTCTCGTTTAGTTAAGCCACCGATAGGGTATCCGGTATCAATATGTAATTTGTACAATTCCTCAACAAAGTCTGAGAACACTTCAAAAAATTCCTCATCTGAAATATTCTCGATATTTTTACTTAAATAATATGTTTGTTCCGGTAATCGTTCAACACTAACTTGATCAAAATCTATACTTGATGCTTTATTCATTAATTCAATTTGTGCATCGATCATATTCTCTTTCATTTCTATTTCCATCCGTTGTTTCGCTACTTTTTCTTTCTGTTTATGCATAATTGATAAGAATTTTTCTGGTGATTTATGTTCAACATATTGACGAATATCATGTAGTGACATGCCCAGATCTTTTAACAAAGTTATGAGTGTAAATAACTCTAATTGGTGAATGGAATAATAGCGGTAGCCTTTTTCGTTTTTTAGCATAGGTGATAAAAGACCAATTTGATCATAATAAAAAAGAGTTTGCTTGTTTACTCTGCAAAGTTTGGCAAATTCACCTGTTGTCAAATATTTAATATTTTTGTCAGTCATTTTTCAACACTCCAGTCTTGACTATATAGTTACTATATACCATAAGATGATTTAGTACACAACAATTAGAAATGGAGAAATGACATTGAAACAATCAATCTTTCGAAATCGCACATATATGTTATTGTTAGTTGCAGGTATTTTTGCGATTGTTGGCTTTAGTATGTTTCTGACAACGACCTCTTGGTATATCATCAATGTATTAAGTTCACCTGGCATCTTGGGAATTGCTTTAATTACGGCAACAGTGCCACGTTTACTATTAATTACTTTTGGTGGAGTATTGGCAGATAAGTACAAAAAAACAACAATTATGTTTGGTACTAACTTGCTGCAAGCACTAGTACTTTTTTGTATTTATTGGCTTGTGGCAAGTGACTCGATGACACTAGCTTTATTATTCGTTACGGTAGGTTTATTTGGTATGCTGGATGCATTTTTTGGACCAGCTAGCTCATCACTGATACCGAAAGTAGTGGAAAAATCGCAATTACAGCAAGCAAATGCTTATTTCCAAGGTATAGATCAAATATCCTTTATTATCGGTCCAATCCTTGCAGGTGTAATCATGGAAACTAGCTCTATAGCGACTAGTTACTTTGTGGCGACTATATTGGTTTTGTTATCTGCTTTCGTAGTTTTTCCACCTTTTATTAAGGAAGGACCAGTAGAGCATAAGGGTGACCAAAGTACATTAGAAGATTTTCGTGAAGGTATTGCCTATATGAAATCTTCTACATTCTTATTAACAGGGATTATTGTGTTGATCACGTTAAATTTCTTTGTATTTGGTGGACTGCAAATTGCTATGCCATTATTAGTTGATCTTCTTGGCGGAACACCGATTAATTTAAGTTTGATGGAGGTTAGCTTAGGGGTTGGTATGGTAATTGGTACGCTGATTATGAGTTTTGTAAAAGTGAAGCGTAAAGGCTTTACATCGCTAATAGGACTTATGGCTTCATTACTTTTCTTAATTATTTTTAGTATTGCAACTAATTTAATGCTCCTGACAACTATATTGTTTTTTATCGGATTTTCGATTGCATTTGTGTTCATCCCTTTTTTCACAGCAGCTCAAGAAAATACCGAAAATCGAATCATGGGGCGAGTAATGAGCATTATCTTCTTGGCGATGAATGGTTTTGATCCAATTGCATATGGAGTTGTAAGTGCGTTAGCTTCAGCAGGAATCGATATTCAGTTAATTTTGCTTGCATCTGGCGTGATTGGTATGGTTATTGCTGTTTGTGTATGGTGGAAAGGAAAAACATTTGTTAGAGCTTATTAATTAGATGTAAAGTTTGTGTAGTATAATAATCAAAAATGAAAGTGTATTAAAAATAGGAGGAAATCAGGGAGGGAGTATTTTCATGTTTTATCGCAGGAAGTTTTACATTGTAAAAAAAGAATTTGTAGAAATCTTTAATTCTCACTTTAATAACACTAATTTGCCGAACCAATTAAAATATGGAGCACGATTGGTTGGTCGCTGGATGAAGGAAAATGATGATGATACGGTAGAAATTTTTGCTATATGGGAATATGATACTTATGAAGAATACTTAGATATTGAGTCCAAAGTAAGAAATGATAAAGCCCATGTTAAAAGAGTTCAAGACTGGTATCAAAAAAATGGTGGTAGAGAACGTGTATTTAATGATTATTTCTTGGAAGTTAAGAACGAAGCGATCGAATCCACTGTGAAGGGGAGTGAGTCAACAACCCGTGATTAAACCACGAGTTGTTGACTGATAATCAACAGTTCTCAATCAACTTACTTTATTTTTTGTTAGCCTTAATCAATCCATCAATAAATTCCCAAATTAATCCTACGATTAGAAGGACTAAAATCCATAATGTAGATTGATTCCAAATCATACTTACAGTTCTATATCCATCACTATTTTCAGTAATTACACCTGCTTGTGTAAGCTCAAGCAGAAAATCAGGGTTCCAAAATGTATTTCCATTTATCATAAATAATACAGCTATAGTTGAAATCACATTAACTATTGCTATATAAGTGACTAGCTTGTAGGTCCACTTACCGTAAATGAGCTTAAGGCATTCTTTTGTTATTCCAATACCCATAATAAGAATAATGAATAATAAAGAAGTAGTATATGTTTCGTTATTTAAAAACGGAACCACATCAGAAAACCCATCTCGAAATATCCAGACCCCTAGGTATTCATTAGAGAAAACAAACATGATGATTAATAACGTATAAAATGTAATACTCACGATTGGCTCATAGTACTTGATTTGTCTTTTTTCATCGGGAATGGGAGCTAAATCCGATGGCTTCCATTCTGTTCCAATCTCTAAATCTTTTGCTTTAATTTCCCCGAAATGGTCCGCGATCGCAAAGCCAAATGTTGTCCAGCCAAAAGCTGCGGGAAGAGCGGTAACAGATGCAACAATTAAATCAACAAAATGATCCAAAATGGTTACTGGATTTATTATAGTTTTTAAAATAAATCCTATTGATATAGATAAAGCAATTGATATGAAAACAAATTTTAATACTAGCATGTAAGTGTCAAAAAGTTCTGGTCCAATTAGATAGTTTTTCGTTCCTTTATATTTTTGAGCTAATTGTCTCGGATCTCCTAGTTCCATTAATACTTCTTCCACATCATTATCTGTAACATCTTCACCTTGGACTCGTTCCTCCAACATATCCTCAATTAAACCGCGAAGCTCTTCTGCAATATCCTCCCTTTGTGATTGAGGGAGCTTCTGAGTGACAGCATAAATATAACGGTCAATCATCTCCATCCTTTTTGCCTCCTTTAATGTCAATAACATTACTCATGCTTTCTACAATTTGTTGCCATTCAACGATCAACAGTTCATAAACTTCTTTACCTGTTTCACTTAATAAGTAATATTTACGTGGTCTTGTTTCCTTTGTGTCCCATTTACTTTCCAGTAGTCCTTGTTTTTCTAGTCTTCTTAAAAGTGGATAAAGTGTCCCAGGTTCTACGTGAATTCCTTTCTCCTCCAACATGGTGACAAGCGAGTAGCCATATTGGGGTTCCGATAGTTGACTCAAAACACTGATCGTAATCGTGCCCCGCCGTAATTCTTGCAATAGTTTATCTAAATATTCATTCGCATCCTTCATCTTATCAACTCCTACATGTATTATACTGTATGTCACACACTATTGTAAAGTGCAAAATATAATTTGTCTCAAAATATTTGTAAAAAACATACTTTCATGAAAAGCAAGAGAGGCTTACATAAGTTTCTGCAGGTAAAACTAATGCCCAAGGCCGTGATGAAACAATTATGGATAATGTGGAAATAAATCAAGGTGAAGTTTTTAATGGAATATTATGTTAAAATAATGTAAGGGAAGAAAGGAGATACAACATTGAAGTGAGAAAAGGTAAAGTAAATGTAACGTGATTCTAGAAGGGTAATGGATTTATAGAGATGGATAGGGAGATATAAAAAATGTCATATAAATTTACTGTCATGACACAAGAAGAAGCTGAAGATATTGCATTTAACTGGCATTACGATGATGAATATTCATTTTATGATATGGAGGCTGACCAAGAAGATTTAGATGAATTCTTAAACCAAGAGAAACGAGGCACTTTGTCTTTTTCAGTAACAAAAGAAAAGGATTTGATTGGCTTTTTGAGTATAAATAGGATTGATGACAAAACGCTTGATATTGCTTTGGGAATGAGACCGGATTTAACAGGATTAAGAAAAGGGGAAGGCTTTTTAAGAAAATGTATAGATTTTCTTAACACTGAATATGAACCACTAAAAATAACCTTATCAGTCGCAACATTTAATAAAAGGGCGATTAAAGTTTATAAAAAAGTTGGATTTATAGGAGTACAAACATTTATGCAAGAAACAAATGGTAGTACATTTGAGTTTCTTAAAATGGAATATAAATACTAAATAAAATACGAGGAGGGAAAGGAGAAAATGGCATTAAGAGATAAAATAATATTAGAAGAAATTTGCGACAATGATATTAATGGATTGTTCACATGTTACTCTAATCATGAAGCAACCGATATTCTAAGAGAAAGTATAAAAATGAAAGAAGAAAAAACAGGAGTAAAATATGTAGCAAAAATAAAAGATGCACTAGATACTGTAGGGTTTATCACATTAAAAAGATATAATTCTACCCATTCTCGAGCAGAAATTGACTTTTAGTTTTACCTGAATACCAGAGAAAAGGCGTTGCGTCAAAAATGATAAAACTATTTCTTGAAGATGTAGCAAACAATTGGGAGTTAGAGAGGCTTACGGCATATGTAGATATGGATAATTATGCTTCTGCTCGATTGTTAGAAAAATATAATTTTGTCAACGAAGGAATTTTACGCTCATGGGTACGTGAAGGCGATGAGTTTTATGATGTTTATTCGTATCGTGTTCTCTTGTCAGAATGGTTTGCCAATAGAAGTTCTGATTAAAAAAGATTCACTCTTGGTATTTTATGTCAAAATAAACCGAAGAATTATTACTTAAAGATGTAAGGTGGATATATGAGAAAGGTAATAAAATTTACTCTGGGGATTTGTTTCATATTATATTTATTTGTATTGATCATACTATTATTTTTTGAAAACAGAGGATATACTGGAACAAACCTATCTTTGATAGAATACATAAAGAACACTTCGAATTTCATACCGTTTAACACCATATATTTTTATGTGCAGGCAATGTTTAACGAAACTTTAAATATAAATATAATTGTACGAAATATTATTGGTAACATTATAGCTTTTATGCCAATGGGCGTGTTCCTACCGCTTTTCATAAGGAAATTAAATAGCGTGACTAGGTTCACCGTTTCCATGATTGTAATCATATTAAGTATCGAAACACTCCAAGCACTTACAAGAAGAGGAAGTTTTGATATAGATGATTTAATTCTTAACGTGTTTGGTGCTTTGTTAGTTTTTACTATTTGGAGATCCAATATTGTTCAGAAACTTGTATCTCAGCGATAGCAGTAATTACCAAGTTTTAACTTCAACTAATAGAGTAATTACCCATAATAAGCACAAAATTACTTTGTAGAGGGTGAGAAGGTGAAAAACGAAAAGCTCATCGAAAAATATGATAAACAGGCTAAGATGTATGAAAATAATCGTGCGAATCAAAAGCTTGCTCGATGGAGAAATAAAATAATAAAAAACGCATACGGAAAAGTCTTGGAGGTGGGAATTGGAGCGGGAGCAAACTTTCCCTATTATGATAGGGATAATGTTGAGGTAACAGGGGTTGATTTTAGTTCAGAGATGATCAAGAGCGCCAAGAGGACAGCAGCACAATTTCAGGTGAAAGCGGAATTTATCCAAGCAGATATTGATGAGCTGGTTTTAGAAGACAACTCTTTTGATTGTATCGTATCAACGCTTTCCCTTTGTAGCTATCCCGATCCAATTGTTACATTAAATAAATTTAATCATTGGTGCCGCAAAGATGGGATTATATTGTTAATGGAACATGGCTTGAGTTCTAATAGCTTTCTTTCCTTCGGTCAAAAAATGATTGATCCACTACATAAAAAGATTTCTGGATGTCATTGTAACAGAAATATCAATGAGATAATGAGAAATTCAAACCTTCAGGTCGATCATATCGAACGTTATTGGTCAGATATCCTCTATTTAATATGGGCGAAGCCGGTTCGATCATAATTAAGTCACTTGTTCTATAGTAACAGAAAGGTAAATAGAGTCACAGAAGGGGGGATTCAAATGTCAAACCATAAAAATGAAAAAATACTATCAGGAGGAAATGTCTCGAACGTTTATCGTTTGGGAAATACTGTACGAAGAGAGTTAAAGAAAGAAAGTCCAAACATTCATAAATTACTAAAGCATTTGGAAACAAAAGGTTTCAGTTATGCACCAAGGTTTTTAGGGATTGATGAAAAAGGGAGAGAGATTTTATCTTTTATTGAAGGGGAAGCTGGTAATTACCCTGTAAAAGAGTATATGTGGTCTGATGAAGTCTTGGTAGAAATAGCGAAAATACTCCGTCTTTATCATGATTCTGTGAGTGATTTTTCATATGATAGCTGGCAACCGATTGATAACACCCCTCAACCATTTGAAGTACTATGCCATAATGATTTTGCAATATACAACATTATATTTCACCATGAAAGACCAATAGGTATTATTGATTTTGATGTTGCTGGACCTGGTCCAAGGCTTTGGGACATGGCTTACACTCTTTATACCTGCATCCCCCTAAGTAGATTTTATCTTTCTGAAAAAGGCGAGAAAGTTTATTATCATTCATCACAGCATGCTAATCGTATAAAGGAGAGAGTTAGAATTTTCTTTGAAGCTTATGGGGAAAGGATGGAAGAAGAGTATTTAGAAATGGTGCTACTCCGTTTAGAAGGGTTATGTAAAACTATTATAAGAAAAGCCAGTGAAGGAGATACAGCGTTTCAAAATATGATTGATGAAGGACATCTTTCCCACTATCAATACGATATTCAATTTATTCGTAATCATTGGCAAGAGTGGGTTTAAGATAAGTTTTTGTTAGGCGTGAGTATAATTAAAAACCAATCTTTCTCGGAAAAGGCATAAAGAATATTCTAATTCCATATGCCTTTTGTATTTTTGAATATCTACTGTTGATCTCGTGCTTCATCTTTAATTTCTTCTCTCATACCTGAAATTGCTTCTTCTCTACGACGATTTTTCTCGATAATTTTTTCTTTTTCTTCTGAAGAAGCAAACTGCATCGTCTCGTGTGCTTCTTCTATATTTTCTATTGTATCTTGCACCTTGTGTTGTAATTTTTCCACATTATCTGAGCGATCATCTGGATTCGGCTGGTTCTGTTGCTTTGTCACTTTCATTCCTCCTTTACATATCATTAATTATATTATGAGTAAGCTGGAAAATAATATGTATGCACTATATTTCGATTTATAGAAAATCATAACTGAATAATTAACAGAGCTTGGACATATTTTCTTGTATGGAGGAGGTATGTTCATGAAAGTATTAGTTCTCCGTTTGAAATTCAAAAGGCTGGTTCTTTTTCGGTTGTTCGTTTATCTTGCTATCGTATTATTGGGAAACTTAGTTAGTGAAGATACAACCATTATTAGAATGAGGTTGATGAGAGACGGGTATATTATCCCTTTTTCTACTATTGCAAACTATCTGTTTAACGTTCTTCAGAAAGAAGTCTCCCTCTTCAAGCGTGTGAAGGGCGTAGCCCAACGGTAAGGGGGAGATGAATTTCGGTTGGGCGAGAGCCCAAAGTTTTTTTATTTAGTCTTTTTCCTCAATATGGTATTATAACAATGAAATTAGACAGTAACAATTATTCAGAATTCTTGATGTATTACCATCTTGTGTTAGTCGTGAAGTATCGAAGAAAAGTAATAGATGATACGATTTCGGATTATGCCAAAAATAAATTTGTGTCATTGAGTGAAAAATATAATATCACATTAGTTGAATGGAACCACGATATGGA
>NZ_WJID01000130.1:0-2577 GCF_010994055.1 Gracilibacillus thailandensis
TTGCAAAGTGGATTTTCGGCTCGCGCTATTCCCGCAGGATTCTCCTCTATAAGCAGGTGCAACAACTCTAGTCATAAGTAATAAGTTGACCTTTTCAATGGACAAGTTGAAAATCGCTATTTGTGGGTAAAAACACCCGTGTTACCTCATGTTAGCGTTGCAGAGCTTGATAATAACAAATGCACCCACTTGAAGGGCAAGCCCCCAAATGGGCAGCCGGAGTGGTGGTCAAGCAGTTAATATAATGCCATAATAGCTGTTAGAGGAAGCGTATATCTTTAGCATTTATGATAAGGGCTGAGCGTGTTTGCTCAGTTCTTCTTATTTTATAACATTTCTGGCGAGTAATTACGTAGGTTTGCGCTTTGTATATTCTAAGTGGAAGTGAGCTATTGTGAATAGATATAATAGAAATGAACACAGTACCATTTATTGAAAAATAAACTTCTTACAAAAAGATCAAAAATTTTGTCAAAAAGACTATTATTATGTTCGAATGTTGTTATAATGAAATTGTTTGTTAAGGTTTTGTAAATTTTAAAAAAATTCCTTTACAAAACCTCAATAAATAATTAATAATGAGGTGGTGTGCGTAGGAGATTTTGTCTGATTTTGTCGTTGGAACTGTAGATATAGAAAATAAACGGGAAAGAAGGCAATACTTTCGACACATTGGTCATACTAAAGAGAGACAAAGATTTGTGAGAAGGGATGAACACTGTTGGATGTAAATGTACAAGCTATGATTTTTGAATTTGTTGCTGGTTTAGGTATCTTTCTTCTAGGGATTAAGTATATGGGAGAAGGGTTACAAAAATCGGCAGGTGATCGCTTGCGTGATATTCTTGATAAATTTACAAGTAATCCTTTTATGGGCGTTTTAGCTGGGATTATTGTTACTATCTTAATTCAGTCTAGTTCAGGTACTACTGTATTAACAGTTGGTTTGGTGAACGCTGGATTTATGACTTTGCGACAATCTATCGGAGTGATCATGGGTGCCAATATTGGTACTACTGTAACAGCATTTATCATTGGTTTTGACCTTGGTGCATATGCACTACCAATTATGGGTGTTGGAGCATTGCTAATATTTTTTATAAAAAATATTAAGGTTACAAATATAGGTATTGCTATTTTTGGTTTTGGTTCACTATTCTTTGGTCTAGAATTAATGAGCTCAGGACTAAAACCATTGCGAGAAGTAGAAGCTTTTCATGATTTAACTGTTAGTATGTCGAACAACCCCATTCTCGGTGTGATAATCGGTACTGTATTTACAGTCATTGTTCAAAGTTCAAGTGCCACCATTGGTATTTTACAAAGTTTGATGCTTGAAGGAGCAATTGAAATAAAGGCAGCTTTACCTGTGTTATTTGGGGATAACATTGGTACAACAATTACAGCAGTATTAGCTTCAATTGGGGCTACTGTAGCTGCTAAACGTGCTGCACTGACTCATGTTATATTTAATGTGCTTGGCGCAACAGTAGTTTTAATATTTATTAACTTTTATAGTATGTTCATCGAATATATACAAAACATCATGGATTTAAATCCTGCAATGACTATTGCTTATGCACATGGTATTTTCAATGTATTAAATACCTTAATCCAATTTCCATTTATAGGTCTTTTAGCTTTGATTGTTACCAAGATTATTCCTGGTGAAGATGTCGAAGTGGAATATAAACCAAAACATCTGGATCCAATATTTATTGTTCAATCACCATCAGTGGCTTTAGATCAAGCAAAAGCAGAAGTTATTCGAATGGGTGAATATGCTACAAAGGGTTTGGAAGAAACTAGCTTGTATCTAAATAAACAACACAATAAAAATTCAGATTTGGCCTTACAAATTGAAGGTGCTCTAAATAATTTAGATAGAGAAATTACATCTTATCTTGTTGAATTGTCAGCAACTAATTTTTCGGAAACTGAGAGAAATGAGCATTCCGCACTTATGAATTCTGTTCGTGATATCGAAAGGATTGGAGATCACTTTGAGAATATTATTGAATTAGTTAATTATAAAATATCTAATAAAGTAGATATTACCGAACAGGGAATGATTGATCTTAATAATATGTTTGATTTAACGATAAGTACAGTGAAAGAGGCTGTTATCGCATTAGAAAAGATGGATCGAGAAGCAGCATTAAATGTTGTACAGAAAGAAAACGAAATTGACAAAATGGAAAGAAAGTTTCGTAAAAAACACATAATTCGTCTAAATGAAGGTGCGTGTACAGGAGCGGCTGGCATAGTTTTTGCTGACATTATTAGTAACCTAGAGCGTATTGGAGACCATGCTGTTAATATAGCAGATGAAGTTTTAGACGATAGACAAAAACACTAAATATTAGAAAGGTGAAAGTAGCCATGATTGCTACTTTCACCTATTTCTATCTTATTTCAGAAATTCCCTCTAAAAAAAACAGAAAAAACTATTGACGAAAACATAATGCTATGATAAATTATTAAATGTCGCTTCAGTGATTACATAATTTTATTCCACAGTAGCTCAGTGGTAGAGCTATCGGCTGTTAACCGATCGGTCGTAGGTTCGAATCCTAC
>NZ_WJID01000131.1:0-2502 GCF_010994055.1 Gracilibacillus thailandensis
TTGTGACTGCTAAACTAGAGTAGACAGTTTTTGCTAGATAAAAAGACACACTTATTTACACAAAAATATTAATAATAAGAACCTTCCATTGTAAAATGTTTATATCAAAACATAAAGAGCAATGGAGGATGTAAAGGTGGATAAGTGGGAAATGTATATGGAAATACATCAATTAATTAAAAAGGGTTTTAGTAAGACAAAGGTAGCTGAAAAACTAGGAATCTCAAGGTCAACAGTTCATCGTTATCTAAAAAAGAATCCTTCGGATATGTCTAAGTGGGTAGATTCCATTCAAACCAGAACTAAGAAATTAGATCCTTATAAAGAGCTAATTTTATCCTGGCTAAGAGAACATCCAGATATGTCTGCGGCACAAGTAGAAGATTGGTTAAAAGAACGATACGAAGATTTAGAAGTGGGTGAAAGTACGGTTCGCTCCTATGTTAGAGAACTTCGAGAGGAGTATAAAATAAGAAAGGAAACTTCATCACGAATTTACGAGGCTATACCTGATTCACCCATGGGTGAACAAATACAAGTTGATTTTGGTCATACGAAACAGAAGGCAGCAGACAGTAAGGAAGTAAAATTAAACTTTATAGCCTTTGTATTATCTAATTCTAGATATAAATATACGGAATGGTTGGATAGGCCATTTACTACCCAAGATGTCATTAAAGCACATGAAAATGCATTTAAGTGGTATGGAGGAATTCCAGGTGAATTGGTATATGACCAAGATAGTTTAATTGTTGTCAGTGAGAATGGCGGGGATTTAATTTTAACGCAAGAGTTCCAACAATATAAAGAATCTCGGAATCTAAACCTTCGTGTTTGCCGCAAGGCGGATCCAGAGAGCAAAGGAAAAATTGAAAATGTCGTTGGATTTATTAAACATAATTTCGCTAAACATCGAGTTTTTCATAACATTGATTCTTGGAATGAACAAGGGTGGGAATGGCTTAATAGAACTGGAAACTATAAAATTCACCATACAACAAAAAAGAGACCGGTCGAAGTGTTTTCCCTGGAAAGACAACACTTAAGACCAGTCACCAAAAATATAGATATAAAATATAACTATGAAAATAGTATATCAAGATGTGTCCATAAGGACAATACCATTCGATATTTATCTAACCGTTATTCTCTACCATTGGGGACGTTTGGCAAGTACGAAACGGTCTGTATTAAGGAAACGGAGGAAAGAGAATTAATCATTTATAGCCCTGAAACAGGTGAAATCATAGCAAAGCATAATATCCCTGACGGGAAAGGGTTATTGATTAAAGATAGAAAACATAGCCGTGATAGAACAAAGGGTATTGATGCATTTATGAATACAGTTGCCGAGCATTTTAATGACAGTGAGATGGCTTATGATTATCTACAAGTGGTAAAAGGGAAGTATCCTAGATATATGAGGGATCAACTCCAAATGATAGTAAAAGAGACAAAAATAAATAACAAAGAAATTCTATCGACAGCATTGAAAGAGTGTATAAAAAGGAACCTTTATGGTGCCACAGATTTTAGCAATGTCGTTGCCTATTTAAAACGACATCGACAAATGGAAGATACAACGAATGATACCGCTAAGAATGTAACACAAGTAAAAGGAGTTTCAGCTTGGGTTATGGAAACAGAGGCTCAAAAACGAGAAGTGGATGCTTATACTGCCATATTGGAAGGTGATCCAGTATGAGCCAGTTAAATCAATTACAAGCATTGATGAGAACTCTACGTTTAACGGAAACAGCAAATCACCTTCCGGCATTAATTAGAGAGGCTGAGCAAAAGGATTCATCCTTTACTCAGTTCCTCTTAGATGTAGCAAAATATGAACAAACTCGAAGAGAAGAAAAACAGTTAGAAAAACGATTTAAATGGGCTACATTTCCGTTTCAAAAGACATTAGAGGAATTCAACATAAAAGAACAGAAATCATTAAGCAATAAACATCTGAATAGATTGAAGGATTTAACGTGGATAGAACAGTTACACAATATCATTCTATTAGGACCACCAGGTAGTGGAAAAACTCACATTTCAATTGGGTTAGGAATCGAAGCGTTAAACCAAGGTTATAAGGTCATCTTTACTACGATGGGAGACCTTATTCATGTACTGAAAACGGAGGAAATTACTCGAAAATCACAGACGAGAATGAAAAGAATAAGAGATGCAGATTTAGTTATTATTGATGATTTGATGTTTATGGCGATGGATTCACAGGAAGCTAATATGTTCTTCCACTTGATTAATGATTTATATAATCAATCATCCATCATTTTAACTTCAAATAAAGCACCTAAAGAGTGGGGAGAGCTTTTAGGTGACCAAGCAATTACAACAGCTATTTTAGATAGAATTTTACATCGAGTTGAAATCATTCATTTAAATGAAGATAGTTATCGTATGAAGCATAGATCGACCATTTTTGGGCAAGAAAGTGTTTCAAATTAATGAGCATAAATTGTGTCTTTTTACTTGACGGTCACA
>NZ_WJID01000132.1:0-2437 GCF_010994055.1 Gracilibacillus thailandensis
TGTTTATGGCATACTAAAAATGTAGCAATTGGCATTTAATTTATGTAGTTCCAAGTAGGGGATTATATAAAAGAAAAACCACTTGCCAACTTCACCAAAAAAATATAAACTCCTCGTTGGACCAACAACGTTCGACAGGAGGATATATAGGAGATGTTAGCAGTGGCACAAATTGATTATATCAGACATGAAGTAAATCAAAAAGGAGAAACATATGCCAGCATAGGTAGAAGGATGGGGATTGACCCACGTACGGTGACAAAGTATGCGAATCAAGAAGAATTTAAGCGAAAAGAAAAACAGCGACGTAAATCACCAGTAATGGATCCGGTAAAACCTATTTTAGACAAATGGATCCAAGAGGACTTAAAAAAGAAAAAGAAGTACCAACGAACAGCCAAAAAAATGTATCAACAATTAATAAAGTTTCATTGTTTCACAGGATCGGCACGATCGGTTCGTGATTATGTTGCCAAGCGTAAAAGAGAATTAAAAGCAAAGTTGGAGGAAGTAGCTTTACCGCTTGAATCTGTTCCTGGTACAGCACAAGTAGACTTTGGGACAGCTCCATTTAAATATGAATCAGAAGTGATCGACCTACCTTATTTGGTCATGTCATTTCCATATAGTAATAGTTTTTACTTTCAAGTATTTCCTTCGGAAAATACAGAATGTTTATTAGAAGGATTACAGCGAATGTTTCATTATATGGGGGGAGTCCCTTCTACTATTCGATTTGATAATCTATCTCCAGCTGTAAAAAAGATATTTTCTAAAGGAGAACGAGAACTCACCGATACTTTTGAGCGTTTTGTTTTACATTATGGTTTTCAATACGAATTTTGTAACCCTGGTAAAGGGAATGAAAAGGGCCATGTAGAAGCTATGGTGAAGTATGTGAGAAATAATTTTCTTCTACCAGAACATACAGTGGTAAACCTTGATTCATTTAATAAGACATTATGGACTTTAGCAGAAGAGGATCGAGACCGTCTACATTATGATAAACAAGTGCTTCAATCTCGACTATATGAAGAAGATAAAGAGCATTGGTTGATGTTACCTGAGAAGCGATTTGAGTGTATTCGATGGGAAGAAGTAAAAGCTGATAAATACGGGATGGTGAGCATTGATACAAAACAGTATTCCACCACTCCTAGATTTGCGAAACAAAAAGTGAGAGTAGCCATTTCTTATAAAGAGGTAGTTATTTTAAATGAACAAAATCACACCATTGTGAAACATAAACGTTTATATGGTGTAAAACGAAAATCCATGATCTGGCAGCCCTATTTAGATTTATTATCTAAACGTCCTAGAGCCATCAAATATTCTAGTTTGTATAACCAGTTTCCCTCTATTTGGACGGATTATTTAAAGAATTGTACCGAAGAAGAACAAAAAATTGCGCTACGTTTGATAGGCAAGCTTTTAAAGAATAATGACTTTGCCTTATTGAATAAGGCACTAGAGGTGGCTATTTTACATGGGCATCCAAGTGCCGATGAAATAGAGCATTGTTTTTATTCAATCCTTCATCAAACAAATACGCATGCATCGATTGAGCCAACCATTGCAGTACCAAGCATGCCAAGAGCCACAAGAGGCTTATCTCATTACGATGCCTTCTTTCAAGATGGGGGCATTTCATCATGAAAGAGCAAATCGAAGCCTACGCAAAGCGTTTGAAGTTAAGTTGGATCAGAGAACACTTCAATGAAGTGGAAGCAGAGAATCATCAGGAATACCTTCTGAAATTGTTTGAAAGAGAAGTGCAAAATAGAGAAGAAAGAAAAGTGAACTTATTATTAAATCAAGCACAACTCCCGAAGACGGGTAATCAGCCATTTCAATGGGAGCATATTCAAATTCCTCAAGGAATTCAGAGAGAAGAGGTGATAGAAGGACACTTTATTAAGCAAAGAGAGAACCTCATTTTATATGGCGGTGTAGGAACAGGGAAAACTTACCTGGCAACACTCATAAGCTTAAATGCCATACATAGTTTTGGCAATAAGGTAAAGTTCTTTACTGTGGCATCTTTAGCTAACAAATTGATTGAGGCCAATCAAAAAGGAAATTTACCTAAAATGATGAAGCAGATAGAGAAGTTAGATTTATTAGTACTAGATGAGTTAGGTTATATACCGCTTCATAAGGAAGGCGCTGAGTTGATCTTTCAAGTTATCTCTATGTGTTATGAAAATAAAAGTTTAGTCATCACTACGAACCTTCAATTCGGTCAATGGAATCACGTTTTTGGAGATTCCATATTAACGGAAGCAGTGATTGATCGACTCATTCATCATTCCCACTTATTAGTATTTAACGGTGAGAGTTTCAGGTATAAAGAGTCTTTATTACAACAATAATTTGAGGTGGCAAGTGGCATGCATTTTTAATTGCCATTTCATACATTTTTTACTTGCCAAATACA
>NZ_WJID01000133.1:0-2345 GCF_010994055.1 Gracilibacillus thailandensis
CTTTACGGATTTATATGAGAATTTGAACAAACATATTGAGACCTTCCAATCAAGAGTAGATGAAAGTAGTAGCACCATTATAGAAAGTAATTATGTTAGAGATACAATGGAAGATGTCAATGAGGACTATGAAGCTTTACAAACACACCATGATTCAGTAATTAGCACTATTAGCAGTATCTCAGATATTAGTAGTGCAACCACTCCTTCTTTCGTTGCAATCAATAATGACAAACATTCTGTCATTAATGTAGGAGATAATTTACAAGAAGATTTAGATTCGTTTACAACGACAGGAAAAAGTAGCAACTCGCAAACAGAAGAGCTATTAAAGGAAATCAAAACTACGCTGAATAGTGCCGGTGCAGTGAGTGGAAGTGCTCGGTTCACGGATTATAATGGGAATTCGACAGCGATTTCTTTGACAAATTTAAAAGAATATAACCAGGCAAATCAACAAGCAAGGCAAGAAGAGATTGAAAACCTTGATGAAGAGTCAAAAGCGGTTTATGAAAAGGCAAAAGAAGATTATGAAAATGGGGAAATTGATAAGTCTGTATATGATACTATAGTTTCTGGTATTCTTAATACGGGTGCTGCCTTTATTAAGAATGCAGTAAACTCGAAAATTACAAATGAAGTGTCTGAAAGAATAGCAGGGTCTATAGTTGATTGGGCTCAAAAGAATACCATGCATTTTGTTGATCCTGCCTTAGCATTACAAACTGCTGGTGGAGGTGTAGTTACAAGGGGAGCTCCGCCATCTGCTTTAACGTCTGCCATTAGAACAGGTGCAAGATATGCCGCTCCAGTTGTAGGTTCCGCCATTGACTTTGGTATACAAATTTATAAAGGAGAAGATGCCACAGATGCTGCTATAAAAACAGCCGGTCATTTAGGGGCAGGTATGGCAGGTGCAGCGATTGGTTCAGCAATTCCGATACCGTTTGTTGGAACTGCTGTAGGTTTTGCAGTTGGTGTGGGTGGATCCATGCTATTTGACTATGTATATGATAATAAAGATGCCATTGTCAATGGTGTGAAGGATTTTGCTAGCGATGCGGTCGATGTAGTTCAAGATGCTGGAGAAGCAATAGGAGACGCTGCTAAGGGAATCTTAAGTGGAGTAGCAAGCGTATTTGGGTAGAAGAGGAATAACACACAGAAGGAATGATGGAAATGAAAATAATACCGATTTACACGGAAAGTAAAAAGAATCGACAAGGTCATACTATATTTATTGATGAACATACTGAAAAATCTTACAAAGCGCTTCATAAGGAAAGTAATCAATGGGTATATTGGATCGGTTTTTTCGCTATCCTTGCCATCATGAGAAGTATCCAAAGTATCCACATTCCTTTATCACTTATATCTATTATTATTATTTTTACTAGTCTATTAGTGTTGACTGTTTTAGTTAGTCGAATTGTATATAAACATTTATTTTATGAAGAAGTAAAAGAAATATATCTGACTAATACGATGATAGAAGAATATATTGAAGATGGAAAAAGTGTTTATAAAATGGAAGTTTGGATTGCAATCCTTAGTTTTTTAATATTTGTCATTCTAACCATCATCTTTTTTATTAATCTATCCTTAGTGATTTTAATATTTTCGATTTTCCTCTTTTTTATTTTTTGTTTAATGATGAAACGTCTGCCACTTGCAAGAATTAAACTTTATCAAAAGGGAAAGTAATTGCAATTTGTAAAGATGAATTTAGGAGATGATGTTATATGGAAATATTACCAATAGGAAGTGTAGTGCAATTAAAAAATGGAGATATTAAGTTAATGATTCTAAATAGAGCACCACTTTATAATCAAGATGGTGTTATTGGCTATTTCGATTATTCTGCTTGTATATATCCAGCAGGAAAAATAGAGGACCAAGTGTACTTCTTTAATAACGAGAATATTGAAAAAATCTACTTTAAAGGTTATGTAGATGATCAGGAAAAATTATTTCAAGAACAATATGAAGAAAAAATAAAGAATATTCAATACCCAAAGTTTAAAGTGGAGAACGAATAAATGATTATAGAGAAAGACAGTGCTGTTCCTTTCTTATTACATATTGATCCGGAAGATGAAGAAATATTAATGGAATTAACGTAAGAGAATATTCACTTAAGATTAGATAACTATGATTAGGAACCTGATGAATAGGAGGAAGGGTGAAGAAGCAGATGATACAGTGTCTTTGCCTTCTTTTTAGGTGCTCTCGTAAGGATATAGTAGTAGGTAAACTTTAATGTGAGAACGAAATGAAAAGTTAGATTCAGTAAATCATCCTATTTATGGTCCACAACCAATACGTTAGGAAAGAGAGGGATATTC
>NZ_WJID01000134.1:0-2331 GCF_010994055.1 Gracilibacillus thailandensis
AGAGTATATTAACGATATTTGAATTATATAGAGGGAGGATTAGCAGATGCCACGAGTTATTGTCTTTTCGTTTTTACTGATCATTACCGGTTGCGGCTTTAATGATAACGATTCCGTAAATAACTTGAGACACCCTCCATCTATGTATGCAATTATTGATAAGCAAAAATATTCATTGGAAACTGGTTCCTTTAGCTGGGAAATGAAGAACGGTGGAACAACGAAAGCGATTCAAACTGATGCTCCTTCTCCAAATCAGATAGCTAAAAAGCTCGATCCAATAAAAGTTGAAGATAACAGTGACATAGAATTCACGGCTGATTACAATCCTGAGATTGTTGTTTATTTATGGGATGAAGAAAAAAGAATGGAAGAAATACCGTCAAAGAATAATCAGATACAGGCTCCTAATAAAGGGAAAGTAATTTACGAAGTGATTGGGGAATGGTCTAATGGAGAGGCGCATTATACGTTTGTGGTGGAAGTGAAATAAAATAAGACCTGACAGATGCAGGTCTTTATTATTCAAATTCCACCTTAAACCGACAATGATTATTCCCCTCAGTTTTACATTGTACTCTTTCTACATTCTCTGTTCCCAATACTTTCTTAAACATGCTTGTTTCACATCGGCAAGCGATATGAAATTCCTTTGCCACTGCAAATATAGGACAATTATATTCAACAATCTCAAACTGATCATCATCATGTTGAGATAATTCCGCCATATAGCCTTTCTCGTTTTGGATATGGACGATATCTCGCATTTTTTCCAGGTTTGAGGATTGATTGACAAGATCGGCATATTGCTTTGTTAGTCGCTCTTCACGATTTTCAAAAAGTTGTTCAATGGAGTCTTTTCCATGTATTGCTTGAATATCTTTTAAGAACTCAACACTGATCGATTCATAATTATTAGGAAATAGACGTTTCCCCTTTGTCGTTAAAAAGAATTTTTGGATTGGTCGACCGATATCCTTTTTCTCATGGTGACTAGAAACAAGTCCATCTTTCTCTAATGTAGTTAAATGTTTACGGATAGCCATATGCGTGATATCTAAATAGTCGATAAGTTCATTGACAGATAAGGAAACTTCTTTCTTTAGTAATTCTAATATTCTATCTTTCGTTGTTTTCATTAATTGTGTCATGGGATTCCTCCTACATTGGCTTCCCCCTGATTAATTCCATTATACAATATAATTTGTCCAAACAGAAATTATTGGAAATTTTGAAGCAAATGTATTGATTAATTGTTAATAATAGTATAACATATAATTATACTTTTTATACTAAAAGGTATAATAAATATTATTGGAGGTTTTACATATGGCAAACTTTACTTTACCTGAGTTAGGTTATGCGTTTGACGCTTTGGAACCACACATTGATCAAAAAACGATGGAAATCCACCACGGAAAACACCATCAAACATACGTTACAAAATTAAATGCAGCACTTGAAGGACAGGATGCTTTAGCTAATAAAAGTCTTGAAGAACTTTTATCTGATTTAGATAGCGTACCTGAAAATATTCGTACTGCAGTGAGAAACAATGGTGGTGGACATTTCAACCATACATTGTTCTGGGAAGTAATCGCTCCGGGATCTAAAGCTGATAAACCAGAAGGAGAATTAGCGACAGCGATTGATGAAGCGTTTGGTAGCTTTGATCAATTCAAAGAGCAATTCTCTAATGCAGCGGCTACTAGATTCGGTTCTGGTTGGGCTTGGTTAGTTGTCAATGCAGATGGAAAGCTAGAAGTAACAAGCACACCAAACCAAGATAATCCAATTTCTGAAGGGAAAACAGCTATCCTTGGCATCGATGTTTGGGAACATGCTTATTACTTAAATTATCAAAACAGACGTCCTGATTATATTGCTAATTTCTATAATGTAATTAATTGGGATGTTGTCGCAGAAAAGTTCCAATCGGCTGTGAAGTAAATAAAAGTTCGTTTCGGATGAGTGGAAGGATGGAAGGCATCTTTCCACTTATTTTTATGGAGAGGAGATGGTTTGTTTGGCATTTGTCATAACAGCACCTTGTGAAACAGAAAAAGCCGGGGAATGTGCAACAGTATGCCCGGTAGATTGCATCGAAGAAGGAAAAGACCAATTTTATATAGACCCAGATATCTGCATTGATTGTGGTGCATGTGTAGCGGTGTGTCCAGTTGATGCGATCGTGGAAGAATATGAATTGACTGTAGATCAAGAGCCATATTTAGAAAAGGCAGAAGCATTTTTTGGGAATTAACTTAGATGAAAAAAGCCCTAGTAATGTATCTAGAGTGACCCAATAATATGAGACAGGAAAAAACACCC
>NZ_WJID01000135.1:0-2276 GCF_010994055.1 Gracilibacillus thailandensis
AAAATTGATCTGTCAGAAGTGATCGACTTCTCGGATGAGTTTAAATCAAAGTCTGAAGATATAAAAAATAGTCTTTCAAAAGTGGAACAAAACATAGAAGAAATCTGTAATATGACTACTTTTTCAGGGGAAACTGCAGATCAAGCCAAATTATATTTTAGAGACCTTCATCTTACTGTTTTAACAACATTTAACGGAGTCTTTACGGATTTATATGAGAATTTGAACAAACATATTGAAACCTTTCAATCAAGAGTAGATGAAAATAGTCGTACCATTATAGAAAGTAATTATGTTATAGATACGCTGGAAGATGTCAATGAAGACTATGAAGCATTACATACACACCGTGATTCAGTAAGTAGCACTATTAGCAGTATCTCAGATATTAGTAGTGCTACCACTCCTTCTTTCGTTGCAATCAATAATAACAAATATTCGGTCATTAATGTAGGAGATAATTTACAAGAAGACTTTGATTCTTTTACAACGACAGGTAGAAGTAGCAACTCGCAAACAGAAGAGTTATTAAAGGAAATCAAAACTACGCTGAATAATGCTGGAGCTGTGAGTGGAAAAGCTCGGTTTACGGATTATAAAGGAGACTCTAGAAATGCGGGATTAGCAGTTCTAAAAGGTTACAATGAAGGTATTGCGAATTCAGGGGAAGTAGATCTAGATTCTATTCGATATATGTCGATGTATGAGATTGAACAGTTAAAAGAATCAGCTTTAAAGGATATGGATGAAACAAGCCAAAAAATTTTAAATAGTGCTTACACCGATCTAAAGAATGGAAAAATTGATAGAGAAACTTACTATAATATATTCTCAACGATGAGTAAATCTACTAAAAAATTAAGTGAAGAAGAACTTAATGAAGAAGTGCCGAAAGGTGTTATCGAGTATTTATATAAAAATAAAGGGAAAATTGGTCTAGACTTTATAGTAAATTTCACTGCTGATTCGGCGGAACATATTGGAAAGGAATTAAAAATGATATCAAAAAAAGCCGGGAAGGTAGCAACCCATATTAAAAGTATAGGTGAATTATTTAGTACAATCTCTGGTAAAACGAGTGGGGTAGTTACGAAAGTTGGGCATGCAGCAGCAAAAACGTCAAATCACTTATCGAATTCTGGTAAATTTTTACTAGGTGCAGGAAAAACTTTGGGAAGGAGTTTTATAGCAGTTAGTGCAGGAGTTGGAATGTATGAAGACATATTTGAAAAGGACAAAACCATCGGAGAGGCAGTAGCACATAATTTAACTAGTGTCGGAGTTGGCTTAGTAGGTGGAGCAGCAGGTTTAGGACTAGCAGGATTATTAGCAACAAATCCAATTGGTTGGACTGTTGGTTTAGGAATTGGTTTAACATGGTCTTTTAATTATGCTTATGACAACAATGTTTTGGGGCTTCAAGATGGCCTAGATGCTGCAGGTCAAAAATTGTCTGAATTCGGTAACGAGATTTTGGATTCTGCTAAAGATGCAGGAAAAGCCATTAGTAAGGGGCTAGATGCAATAAATCCAATGAGTTGGGCATGGTGATTGTTTATGAAGTGTGAAGTGCAACGTGTGTATAAGAATCCAAGATTTCGAATATTAAAGATTGATGAAGAGAGCTATATCTTAGATATGGGCAAGTCAATCTGGAAAACGATTTTCCCTTTTCTAACATGGATAGTACCAAATACAATCTATAAAGTGGATGGGGAAGAAATCAATAGTAAGATGAAGCACATAGAGAGAGATAAATCAAACGATACAAGTCTTGGAATACTAGGAACAGGAATAGGGATATTTTTAGCATATATGTTAAGACCATTAACAGATTATTTTAATATTCAAAGTACCATGTTAGTAAATAGTGTTTTAGCAACTTTGATGCTCTTATTAGTGGTAGGAGTACGCAGATTTATAAGCAATAGACATAAAAAAAATTTTTATAATTTGATCGAGTCGGGTTCTTTATATAAAAGAACTATTTGGATCAAACCGCAGTCGTTTAAACACTTTATACAAGTCTTGTCTATATATTTGTTAATATTATGTGTTTTTCTTTTTGATATTATATTATTTATCACAGATGGAAATATGATGTTGTTAATTGTGGCAACTTTCTTCTTATTTACCTTATCAATTCTTAATGGAACAACTGTAATAAATGGTCAAACTACAGTGAAATTCAAATCATATAGATAACAAGCAAATTAATATATCTAGAAATTGAAAATAGGAGCATTCCTGTTATGAAGAAATTTGAGGTTTGAATA
>NZ_WJID01000136.1:0-2029 GCF_010994055.1 Gracilibacillus thailandensis
CACGATCTTCCCAACACCAAAACCACCCGCAACAGTACCGAAAACTCCAAAACCATGGTCAGTAAATTATGCGATGAAATGGTTGAAGGAACAAATACCTGAAGTTCGGATCGTACAGGATTCGAT
This sequence comes from Gracilibacillus thailandensis, assembly GCF_010994055.1. Classification (NCBI taxonomy): domain Bacteria; kingdom Bacillati; phylum Bacillota; class Bacilli; order Caryophanales; family Bacillaceae; genus Gracilibacillus; species Gracilibacillus thailandensis. Next base: position 127 of record NZ_WJID01000136.1, read on the forward strand.
GGGCGGTACTCATATAATGTTTGCAAAAAGAAGTGGTGAGGATGTAAGTAGAGTTGGGAATGGTACTAAGGGTACGGGTAATCGTTTGGCTGGAGAAAGTGATGTTAAAACATTAGTGGGAAGAGGAACAGTATACAAACGGAAGGAAAAATCGATTAAAGCCTAATATTAGGTATAAAACTGGAGAGTATAACTACTTCTATGAAACAGATAGTGCAGGTAGGATTGTAAAATTTGAAACAGAAAATTTACAATTAACAACGAGAACAGATAGATTGTCACACAGTAAAAATACACCAGGTAAAGTAAAAGGTCAGGACCACGCGGGACATTTGGCAGGTGATAGGTTTGGAGGCTCACCTAAAATTGATAATTGGGTTTCGCAATTGTCTGATGTTAATTTGAAACAGTATAAGAAGATAGAAGACGAATGGGCTGCAGCGTTAAATGACAAACCTCCTAAAAAGGTAACGGTCGATGTGGAAATATTATATAAAGAAATAGATGTGCGTCCAAAAACATTTATTGTTAATTATACAATTGATGGTAAGTCTGGTTTTAAAATTATTGAAAATTAGCTTAAGGAGTGTGTGTATTATGAAAGAATTTGAAGATAGATTTAGTGAATTACAATCAGATATGATTTCTATATGTTTGGAATACGTTGAGAACAAAGCTGATAAAGTATATGTTTATGGTTCAAGTGAAGAAAGAATTATTTCTGCTAATTTCTTCTATTTGATAAATAATATGTATGTAGAACCCCATAAATTGAATGAAGCTGTAACGAATGAAACAGAGGGACATGATGTTTCTCCAAAGCGTCAGTCTATGGTATTGAGTATAATATGTGAAGATATCCAAAAGGTCAAATTATTGTGCAAGGAATATAGAAGAGATATGCCAACAGAGATGAAATTAATTTATGATGTAAAGAGTGGAAAATTTAGTGCTGAATACAATTATAATTTAGTTTATACTCATGATGATATTAAAACAGCAGACCATATTGCCGATGAATGGTTTGAAGAAATAAAAAGTAATAACCTTTGATAGTAGAGACTTCTATAATTACCCCTGGTAAGGAACCGGAAGATCATGCTGGCCATCTAGCAGGAGATCGATTTGGTGGTTCTCCAGAATTAGATAATCTAGTTTCACAATCTAGTAGTGTTAACTTAAGTAAATATAAAAAGTTAGAAAATAAATGGGCTAAAGCAATTGAAGAAGGTAAGCACATTTCTGTGAATGTAAAGGTGAATTATGAAAAAAACGCGTTAAGGCCTAGTAGCTTTGAAATAAAATATGTTATAGATGGCGTTATTAAAAAACGAGTTTTAAAAAATTAGGGGGGAGAAGATTGAGTAAAATATTTGAAGATTATCTATCAGAATTACAAGCAGATATGGTAGCTATATGTTTAGAATATGTTGAGAATATGGCTGAAGATATTTATATTTATTGTTCATATGAACCAGAAATGTATGCATTTGATGTATTTTATAGAATAAATGGGCAGATAGTTCTGAAGAATAACTTAAATGAAGCAATAGATAATACTAATCATAAGCCAATATTTTGTGATACATCAGAAAATAGACAGGAAGCAGTTCTAGATATTGGTTTGAAAAATTTAGAAGAAATTCATAAAAAATGCAAAGAATACGGAAGAGACATGCCAACTGAAATAAAATTACATTATAATGTAAAACAAAACTCCTTAAAGGCAAACTATAAATATGATCTAGTTTATTCCAATGATGATGAATTATTGCCTGATGATATTTTCGATAACTGGTTTGAGGAAGTAAAAGAAAATAATGAATAAACTATACCTTGATGGGGCTAAATGCCATTCAAGGTTATTATTACGTCTTTTAAAACCACAGGCTCTGCCTGTGTG
>NZ_WJID01000137.1:0-2025 GCF_010994055.1 Gracilibacillus thailandensis
AAAGCGATCTTCTTTACAAAAGTTAGCTGAAGACACGGCGTGCCTAGCAAGTCGTTAATTACTTGTTGGTGAAAGTCCAATCCAAGTAAGGGCCAAGTCGCTTGGTAGCTGACAGGTAACTGGTAGAGAAATCTTAAGGTTAGAGCCCTGTATCAGCAAACTAACAGATCGTAACATAAAGTGAATCCTGCCGCCTCGTAACCAGCACCCATGGAAATGGGACAAAGAGAAGTCGAACCTGGCGTGTAATGGTGAAGACCACGGACGATGTGTAGAACTTGGAAAACAGCATCAAAGAATCTCTCGGGGTAGGGGGAGCGATATGTTAGGAAAGTAATTAACGGAACTAGGGAGACCCTCCTCATCACTCTATAGGAGTAAAGCAGAAACTTATAAGTCATGTGTGAACGAAATAGTGGATGGATGAGAGGGAGTCGGAGGAGGTCATAGTACCGATGATGATAACGACAACATAACGTTATCTAGGGAAGGACCTCTACTTTGTTCATATGTTCAGAAAGGGGTAAGAGTAAGTGAATGTCAAAGAATTGACTAACTACACCAATAAAGTAAAAGCTCGAGAACTCTGGAAAACATTATATCTTTGTGCCAAGGCAAGTCCAACTCGTAGATTTCATGCAATATATGATAAGATACATCGTTCTGACATACTTTGGGAAGCATGGCAACGAGTAAAACGAAAGAGAGGTAGTGGAGGGATAGATGGGCAAACCATCGAAGAAATTATAGTGAAATATGGGGAAAAGAAGTTCTTGGAAGAGTTACAATTGGAACTTCAGCAGAAACAATATCATCCTCAACCTGTATTAAGAACCTATATTCCAAAGGAAAATGGGAAGAAACGTCCCTTAGGAATCCCTACTATTAAAGATCGTGTAGCACAAATGGCAACGAAGCTGGTCATAGAACCAATCTTTGAAGCAGACTTCCACGATTGTTCATTTGGTTTTCGTCCGAAGCGAAATGCTCATCAAGCGATGAGCAAAATTCGGAAAGTAAGTAAGAAATGTACTTGGGTAGTCGACGTCGATATCCAAGGATATTTTGATAATATCAATCAGGATAAATTGATGAAGTTAGTAGGGCAACGGATCAGTGACCGTCGAGTATTAAAACTTATTCGCAAATGGTTAAAAGCAGGGGTGATGGAAGAAGGTAATATAAGAGATACGATCACCGGAACACCTCAAGGTGGCGTTATTTCACCTCTTTTAGCGAATATTTACTTGAATGCCATGGATAAGCTATGGGAAGAAAAGTTTCAACACATAGGGGAACTGGTTCGTTATGCAGATGACTTGGTCATCTTGTGCAGAACCAAAAAGCAAGCGCTGGAAAGTATACGTGTGATACAAGCAATCATGGATAAGTTAGATCTATCCGTTAACAAAGAGAAGTCTAGATTAGTGAACCTTTGGAATGATACAGATGGTTTTGACTTCCTAGGTTTCCATAACCGAAAACTACCGATTCGAAGAAAAGGTGGATTCACGCTCTATGTCATGACCCATATCCCAAAACACAATGCCATGAAGAAAATGCGTGCCAAAATCAAAGCATACACGGAATCTCGAAGTAAGTTACACATGGATATACGTGAGCTAATTAAGGGGCTAAACCGTCGCTTACAAGGCTTTAAGAACTACTATTCTATTTCTTCTAAAGCGAAGAAGTGGTTAAGACGTATTGATTGGTACGTATTGGAACGTCTGAACTTATTTATAAATAAGAAACGCAATAGACGTAAACGGCACTGGTATTTAATCGAAACGAAGAACGCAGTAGATCATCTATTGGTGAAATTGGCTAGTTAGTACTGACGTAATGCCAAAGAATGAAGAACATCGGAAAGCCGTATGAGGGAAAACCTCACGTACGGTTTGATGAGGGGAAACAGGAGGAGGATACAACTTCAAGTCAGGCTTAGTAAGGTGGAAAACCCTGAAACCCGAAGACAAGAATGTAATATCCAATCCCTGTTTTCTACTCTACCCCCACGGAAAG
>NZ_WJID01000138.1:0-2018 GCF_010994055.1 Gracilibacillus thailandensis
CGTATTGTCAAAGTTTTTCTTATTAAAATAGCTTTTTAGCTTGATATCATAACTTTTTACACAAAAAAACTTGCCACCCCCTTCAAAATAGGGTATCTATGAAGTAACCACACTACACAAATACCTAAAAGGATGTGACAAGTTTGTTACTTCAATTTATAACTTATTTAGTTGAATATATCAAGTATCAAGAACGAATTATTTTTGCTTTACTTGGTGTGGTATTAGGTAAATCTATTGCTCGAACAGCTTATGATGAACCTACCAATCAACCTTATCGAAAATTACAAGTCGATGAGATGCCCATTATCGAAAAGTTGGAAAAGCTGGATTACCATCGGTTATTACAAGCCTACCAAGAGACACATGGGAAAGTCTTAAAACCAGTGGCTCGTCGTAAAAATAGTGTGGGAGATGTACCCCAAAATATCACTTGCCCTAAGTGTCAGGCTCCTGCTGATTACCTTTATGCCAACAATGGGGATAAAGGACAGTATCGTTGTAAAGTTTGCACCTGTTTATTCAATCAAAAAAATAGATTTGCGAAAGAAGCTATCCTTAAATGTCCCCATTGTTCTCACGTGTTAGAACGCATTAAAGAACGTAAAGATTTTGATATTTACAAATGTAAAAACAACGGCTGTTCTTTTTATCAACGCAACGTACGTCATATGACCAAAGAAGAGAAAAAGCGTTTTAAAGAAGATCCGCAAGCGTTTAAAGTACGGTATCTTTTTCGAGCTTTCCGCTTTGATTTTCAACCAATGGCAGCTTCTTCGCCTGTTCAACCCAAAGTGGATTTATCTCGTATTCATTCGTCGCCACATGTCTTAGGGTTGATCTTAACGTATTACGTTAATTATGGGATTGGTGCCCGCAAAACAGCGGCAATGATGTATGATATTCATGGTGTAAGGATTTCTCACCAAACCATTCTCAATTATATGAACAGTGTGGCTCTATTGATCAAACCCTTTGTAGATCATTACCCTTATCAGCTATCAAACAGCTTTTGCGGGGATGAAACTTACATCCGTGTCAAAGGACGATGGCATTATCTTGTTTTTTTCTTTGATGCGGTGAAAAAGGTTATTTTATCTTATCCGGTATCTCCTCATCGGGATACAGAAGTCGCTGTCCAAGCGATAGACCAAGTCCTGCAGAAATTTGGCGACAAAGAGAAGCTGCCAGATAATTTGAATTTTGTGGTCGACGGAAATCCCATCTATATCTTGGCTCAGCATTACTTTGCGCAGCATGATATCCACTTTGATATCACGCGTGTGATTGGCTTAACCAATGAGGATCCGGTATCAAAGGAATATCGACCATTAAAGCAAATTATTGAGCGTTTAAACCGAACATTCAAAGGCAACTATCGTCCTACTACTGGTTTTGGTTCAGAAGCTGGATCGGTATCGTTTGTCACACTATTTGTGGCCTATTTTAACTTTTTACGTCCTCATGCAACACTGGAACAAAAGGTACCTGTGATGATTCCTGAATTAACCAACATCCAGTTCATGCCCGGTAAATGGGTGCAACTACTAGCATTAGCTGAGAACTTCTTGGCAGAACAGACATCTGCTTAGTCTACAACCTAACAGCGAATCACTTAGCCACAGCGGAGCTGCTTGCCCTTGACTGTCGTGCCCCTTCTTAGCGATCAATGGTTGGGGACGGGGCCCCAGCCATTGGAGCTTAGAAGGGATCGGTCGTGGTACGCTAGATGTGCGGATGAGAGCCATATTGGCTGTATTTTTGCCATCCGCCAATGGAATCACTACCTCGACCGCAAACCAAGTCCAGGGTGGCGGTCAACAGCAGTGCAATTTTTATGGGCCAATGTAGTAAAAGCATTGGTTTATTTGGCGTGGCTATGTTTCTCCCCGTACTTTGGTACTAACCTGTTTCTTCTAAAATCTGCATCCAATATTTCAAAAATTCTCTGGCGCCACTCCACAAATTGGAACTTAATTCCTGTTTCACTTAGTTTTCATAGAATTTTTTACAGTTCC
>NZ_WJID01000139.1:0-1922 GCF_010994055.1 Gracilibacillus thailandensis
TTTATAACTTTAAGTATTCCTCACTCCTCACAGAACCGTGCGTGCGCTATTCACGCACACGGCTCTTCCTATCACCTTTCACAGAATATACGATATATGTCTTCGCAAGTCATATATATTCGTTTTCGTTCTCGGATTTGGTAATGGATATTTCACCAAAAATAATTCGAATTTCTCCCAACTGAAGGATTTCCGTTGACTCCTTCGATTCATCCATTTAAATAGTAAGTGTTTAATACGACGCAGAAAATAGTGGACTTCGTAAGCATTATCCGTGATACAATAATAATTATAGTAGCCCACTAGCGATTGTTGGATTCGGCGCATGATGTCTTGGATATCCCTCGTTCGATTTGCCTTTAACCAAGCTTTATGTTGTTTAAGTTTGGCTCGGACTTTCTTTTTACTACTTTTCCGTTTCACACGGAACGTACCTTTCTTGCTTGTACTGCAGTAGTGCGTAAAGCCAAGAAAATCGAACGTAGATGGCTTTCTTTTCCCGTTACGCTTTGCATCTTTCCATGCATAAGGACCAAACGAGATAATTTTCGTCTTATCCTCCGCAATTTCTAGATGGAATTTACGTAACCTTTGAATGAGGTTCGTATAGAACCGGTTGGCATCTTCTTTGTACTGAAAACAACACACAAAGTCATCCGCATAGCGAACCATGTAGGCTTGACCTTTGCTTTGTTTCTTTACTACTTTCTCAAACCATAGATCCAACACATAATGAAGGTAGATATTCGCTAGAACCGGAGAAATGATACCCCCTTGCGGGGTTCCCCGGTCTGTATCAATATATTTCCCCTCTTCCATATAACCACCTTTTAGAAATCGAGCGATAATACGAAGTAAGTTGGGATCATTGATACGATGGCGAAGGAACTTCATCATCCAATCATGACTCACATGATCAAAGAATCCTTTGATATCCGCATCTACTATATAATTGGTTTTCCGTTGTTCCATGTATACATTTAAAATCTTTAATGCATCATGGCAGTTTCTTTTCGGGCGAAAACCGAAGGAACAATCGAGAAAATCATTTTCATAAATCGCGTTCAGAATCCTCGTAATACCCATTTGAACGATTTTATCTTCATGTTCCGGGATACCTAGTGGGCGTTTCTTGGTGGAACCGGGCTTGTCAATGTAGGTACGCTTGACCGGTACCGGTCGATACGCCATTTTCTTCATTCGTTTCACTAGGTCTTCAATGTTATGGTCTAAATTCCCTTCGTACATTTCTTTGGTAGTGCCATTCACGCCGGTTGCTTTACCTTTCGGTAATTGGTGATGGCACTGTTTCAAGTTACTCTCGTTTAGTAAATGTACGAGAGAATTAAAGACAAGGTTTTTATCCGATTTCGCTAATTCTGTTATCCTCTTAAGTTTCGTTTCCATAATACGTTCCACCTCTGGGTATGGATTATGTTTCCCTATCAAGGGTGATGACAGGTAACGGCCTTTCCTCCATCAGCATTACCCGACTTCATCAGTACTACGCCGTTATCCGACTTCCTTTAGGCATTTGACAGCCCTCACTTTGTTATCGCTTGTTCGTCATTACTTTCTTTATCCGAAAGACCTAAAGGACCTCCCGAGTTACCGCAACATATCAATGTGTAACGTGCCAGGGTCTTCGACTCCGGAGAAGATAGCATTCTCTCGCCTCTAACGAGAACCGTATTGTTGTCTTCTATGCTTCAGAACACATCGACCTTCTCAGCTTTGGTTTTATTTCGGAGCTCTATCCCTCAGCCGCTATGGCTTTCCGGCCCGTTACCTAACTGTCTACGCTTAAAGGCAATGTGTTACCACATGCCCTCCAAGACTCGCTACAAGTGAATGGCTAGTTCTTACTTGGCGGGAATCCCACCCGCTATATGTTACGACCTATGCTCGGCCGCACCTGAAGG
>NZ_WJID01000014.1:0-97628 GCF_010994055.1 Gracilibacillus thailandensis
ACCAATATCAATCCCTAAGTAGTACATGTAAACACCACCTGTATGATAGATTAATCAGAAAAGAGGAAACCTCCGCATCTTTATAGCTATCCATCCTCGTTCGATATTCGACAACGTCTGTGTCATCCAGCTGATACGAATCATTCTATAAAGAAGCAGGCATCAGACTTTCCGACGAAGACTAAGCTTCAAGGGAAGTAACGATACCTCCATCTGATTACCCCCATTATACAATTTCATGGGGATACCTTAAAATTAAGGTTACCTATATCATACGAGGGAAGTGGGCAGCCGGAGTGATGGTCAAGCAGTCCATATAATTCACAATGGCCACTAAAACAATCGCAGATCCACTTAGCATTTAGTGATGGGGCTTTACACAGTTTATTTAATGAAAAGGTTCAGATAAGCTTGCTATCGGATATTTCCAGTCACAACATTTGCCCAGTTTTTCATAGAATATCTTGAGTAAATGTTTAGGAGGAAAAGAATATGTACCCATATTACCAGTACGGCTATCCGCAATATCAAATGTTTCCGTATGATTTCCGGCAGAATTTCATTAATGGGCAGGCAACTTGGACAGAAGGCGGGAATGTAACCCAATGTAATATTCCTTGGTCTTATAATCAATACATGACAGTAGCGGTCAGCACCAATTCCCCTTATCAATGTGGTCAAACGATTAAAGTAAGAAACCCGCAGAATGCTAGAGAAGTTATTGTGACGGTCGTGGATACAGTGCCGAACGCACCGGAAACAAACTTAAACTTGCATCGCAGGGCATTTGAGGCATTAGGTGCAAATCCATCTGTAGGAGTGTTGTCCATTCAATTTGAACCATCACCTGAATTGGAGCAGGTTAAATGGGGTAAGTATTTGTTAGAAGTTATCCAGACTGCTTATCCCAACTATAATGTGAGAGATTATAATTTTGTTGAAAAAACACAGCCGTCACAAAATCAAGTGAGAGAAGTCTACGATTATTCTTTACAAAACACGCAAGAACGGATAACTGTCAGAGGAACAGTAGTTTATAACCCGACAACAGAACGAGTTATATCATTTGATATTAGAGAACTTTAGAATAGGATAGGGCATCAGTTGCTAGCACTGTTTGGCTGTTAGCCGAATGAAACACACGCATTCTGTTTTCACGAGTTGCGTGTGTTTTTAGTTTTAGTCTGAATGTGCAAAAAAAGTGGACATAGATTATCTCCTAGTAAATCTGGAAAGAGTGCGGACATTTGTTCCGTTATTTGCGACAAAATCGCTGAATATAGGATGCATGCGGACATCTATTCCGCTATTCGTCGAAAATAGTGCTATCGTAAACCAAATTGAACCAAATAACGGATTAAATGTCCGCCAACATCAAAAAAAGGGTGTTATTTTACCAAATAACGCACTAAATGTCCGCTCAACCAACCTTTCTCCAAATCGAATCTGAACGACTGACTGAGTGGGGAGGAACTTGACTTGAACTGTCACACGCATGGTCCTAGTAATAATAAGCCTCGGGTCTTAGTCTAAAATATATCCGCAGTCCGTTACCCAAATCGATGAGACAAGCTATCATTAAGTTATGGAAGGAGGGAACGCAGTTGAAAACATTTCTACTTATCAGTTTAGCGGTGATCGCCTCAATCATTTTACTAGCAAATCTAGGCCCGATGATCATGCTATTGATTAGTGTGGTGCTTGCTTACTATGGTGTGAAGCAATTCATCTTAGCGAATACTACCGGAAAGAAAGTCGGCTGGGGAATAGTCATCTTAATTGGTGTTTCCATGTCACTGTCGAACATCCCGGCACTAATCGGTGTAGTAGCTTTAGTCGTTTTGTATTACAGTTATAAAAAATATCAGGAAGAAAAAGAACGTCAAGATTACTTAGAGTGGGACAAGCTTTAAATCAAATGAAGGAGGAATATAATATGTCAAACTTATTTACACGTATTAAAGATTCGGTGATGGCAGATTTACACGAGGCTATGGATCGAAAAGAGGAGAAAAACCCAATCGCACACGTTAACCAATACATTCGTGAGTGTGAGCAGGAAGTAAAGAAAATCAAACGTTTGGTGGAGAAACAATATGAAATAAAACAGGATATTGCTAAAGAATTAAACCACGCCAAAATGATGGTGGAAAAGCGTAAACCCCAAGTTCAATTAGCAGAAGAAATGCAAGAAACGGAATTGAAGACGGAGGCACAAACAGAATTAGAGCAATTCGAAGCACGCGTTGCTCATTTAAATGAAATGTCCGATAAATCAGTCAAAGATCTAGAAACCCTTGAGACAAAATATGTTCAAATGAAGCAGAAATTAAAAGACCTCTATGTAAAGCGACTGGAATTACGTAGCAGAGAAAATGTTGCTCGTACGAAACAAGGGATGAACAAGGTCTTGGAAACCGAATTAGTTTCCAAAAGTGCTTCGAAATTTGCAGAGTTTGAAAGCTACATCGAACGCATTGAACAGCGTGTCCAATCAGATTATCGCCTGCATACTTTAGATGCACGCTTTCAAGAATTAGAAAAAAAAGCTACAACAAACAACTAAAAACATGCTATCCTATAAAGAGGGACTACGATCATGGTGAAGTAATTCCCCATGACCGTTAGCGAAGTAATAAAAGTAGGTGCAGTCTATACTGCACCTTTTACTTCCCGTTAAAAATGTACAAAAAGGAGGTCTGCACCAATGTCAATCAAACCAAATAATGATCTATTAAAGACTTTGTTGATCATTGGCTGTGTATTTTTACTTGTAGAATTTATTTTTATGGATGCTGGCCTCCTTTTTCTTATTGCATTAGGGGCAGTCGGCATGTACTTCGGAAGGCGTTCCTTTCATACAACAACAGGTAAAACGCTCTTCTGGGGTGGCGCATTCATTGTTTTTATTGCTGTTATTAATACATTTGTAATACGCTTTTTTATTTTTGTTATTATACTTTATTTCGCTTGGCATTGGTATCAACAAAAACAAAAAGAAAAGCAGCCGTTGCCTAATCATATTGATATAACAGAAGAAACACTATATGAAGACCGTGTTATTCAAAATAAATGGTGTGGCAAATACCATACAACTCAAAATGGTTTCTCCTGGCAAGACCTTAATATTCAATCAGCAGTTGGTGATGTTGTCGTTGATTTAAATGATACGATGCTGCCTAAGGAAGAGTCAGTTATGGTGATTCGCCATCTTGCAGGAAAAATTGTTATTGTCGTACCGTATGATGTAGAAGTTACGATCGATCATACAGTTGTATTTGGTGATATTGAAGCATTTGATCATGAGGAGAAAAACGCCTTCAACCGACACATTCAATTGCAAACAAAAGGGTACCATGAATCACCTCAAAGGGTAAAAATCTTTACCCAAATGATTGCCGGAAAGCTTGAGGTGAGAAGAGGATGAAAATGTATACAAGAATGATCGCTACCGGTTCTCTGTTTGCTTTATTCCTTCTCATTATTTTAAGTGTATTTTATTATTTAGCATTTCCTATCGAAAATTGGCAATTATTATGGGCGACAAAAGTTTTAGAGATTCCATTTGTCGTCATGCTACCGACTATTACGATCCTTTTCGGCTCAATTATCGGTATTATTATCGCTGCGATTTGGCAACGTCGTATTCAATTTTTAGAAAATAGTCTAGCAAGACTGCTGAAAAACCAAACTTTTTCTGATCCTGTATCGTATGAAGAAATGAATCATGTGCTTAGTCGGTTAAAGGAAGTCCAGCAATACATTCAGGATCAAACGAAGCGAACCCAGAAACTAATCGATGAAAGAGCAAGTGCACAGGAAGAGACGATTAATCAAGTTATTTCCGAGGAGCGTAATCGTTTAGCAAGAGAGTTGCATGATTCTGTCAGTCAGGAGCTTTTCGCCGCTTCTATGCTTGTTTCTGCTGTGATAGCATCAAATCAGGAGCAAAAAGAAACAAAGACCAAACAATTACACCAAATTGAAGCAATGATTCAACAGGCGCAATTAGAAATGCGAGCATTACTGTTACATTTACGCCCGGTCTTATTGAAAGATAAATCATTGAATGAAGGAGTGGAGCAACTATTAGAAGAGCTTCATGCCAAGGTTCCGATGGATATTTCCTGGCGTTTGGAAGAAATCAAAGTAAACAAAGGAATTGAAGATCAGCTGTTCCGAATCTTACAAGAAGCGCTTTCCAATGCGTTAAGACATGCGAAAGCTTCGACGATTGACGTATTATTAATCGAACGCGATGATTTTTTAATACTCAGAATCGTCGATGACGGTATTGGATTTAATGTACAGGAAAAAAAGGAAAGTTCATATGGTCTCACTAATATGTATGAACGAGCAGCAGAAGTGGGTGCCAGGCTTAACATCGTAAGTTTGGCAGATGAGGGGACCAAAATAGAAGTGCGTGTTCCATTAATCAGTGAAGAAGGTGAGAAAGAATGATAAGCGTATTATTTGTTGATGACCATGAAATGGTGCGAATCGGTGTGAGTGCTTATTTGATGACACAAGATGATATCGATGTGATTGCAGAGGCGGATAATGGTCAAAAAGCAGTAGAATTAGCCCTGGAACATAAACCTGATGTAATTTTAATGGACTTAGTCATGGATGGGATGGACGGCATCGAAGCAACACGAAGAATTATCGCTAAATGGCCGGAAGCAAAGATATTAATTGTTACGAGTTTTATTGACGATGATAAAGTCTATCCTGCTTTAGAAGCAGGTGCGACAAGTTATTTATTAAAGACTTCCAAGGCAGAGGTAATTGCTAAAGCCATTCGTGATACCTATGCTGGCGAATCAGTTCTTGAAAAAGAAGTGACTGCTAAAATGATGGCGAAATTCAGTAATCGAAAGTCGAAAAGCTTACATGACAGCTTAACTAAAAGAGAGCTAGAAATCTTATTATTGATCGCCCAAGGCAAGACGAACCAGGAAATTGCGGATGACCTTTTTATTGCACTCAAAACCACAAAAGTCCACGTCAGCAATATTTTAAGCAAGCTGGAGGTACAAGACCGTACACAGGCAGCGGTCTATGCCTACCAAAACGGATTAATTGAAAATGAATAGTAGGTAGCCACAAAAAAGGCGGGAACTTTGCCCTGCCTCTTTATAATCCCAAAGTGTCATTTGGTACTTTGATACGGAATGAAATATTATCATTGATTAAATCAATTTGCTGTGCCCGTACACGGAAATTACTTTTTAATTCCATCTGAGTTAAAGCAATATAAATATGTTCTTCTTTTGGGTTGATTGTTATCCATTCGGGCGTTGTCACTCGACTGCTAACATATTGCAAGATACGATCTTGTGGTAATCGTAATAATCCCAGTGACATTCCGGTTGATTGAAGAATAACGTCACCATTCTCTTGTACGATCGGTTCAAACGAAATGTTAACGGGGACTTCTTTTGAAAAAGCTTCCACACTCCCCATTAAATGGACTTCTTCATCTAGCCGAAGTGAATATTGTATATTATCCAGCTTCGGTAATTTCGCGATATAAGCGTTGACAAGCTCATTCAAGTTATCTTTGCTAGAGCGGATGGTAAATTCCGCCCCAGCTTCATCCTCCAGAAATACTTTCTCTGGTGGTTCCGCACCAGGCGCTGGCCAGAAAATGAAAAGGAAAATCCCCAGAATAAGAGCAAGATTAACTGAAGCTAAAGTAATAAATAATTTTTTCCAATTGGTTATTTTGTCTTTCATTCATGTCATCCTTTAGTTTTGGGCTTCTTCTAAATCATTTTCTAAATAAGTAATAACTCGTTCTGCCATCAATTGGTATCCTTTATGATTCGGATGGAAATTATCATCTGAAAATACATTATCTGTCTCGTATTGATAGATATCCTGCATCGGAATATAATGAACCTGTTCATATTGATTGGTAACTTGTAAACTTTCATTATTCCAACGTGTCAAAATCTGATTTAAGGCTTCAATATCACCAAAATATTTCTCGAAAGGGTTGAAAAAGCCTAACAGATAAATCTCTGCTTCTGGTTGTACTGATATGATGTGATCTAATATTTGTGATAAGCGATCACCATATGGTCCGCGTCCTTCGATGAAAGGTTCTTCTGTTAGATTCATAAAATTATCTTTCATAATTTGCATAATATCATTTGCACCAATGGTTATAAGAACCATATCTGCTTTTGCTAAAGATTCATTAATCTCAGGATTCTCCTCTAATCTTTTTAACAAATGATCGGTACGATTACCTCGTTTGCCAAAGTTATCAAATGTAACATCGATATCTTGTTCGTCCAATCGTTCATCTAAAATACCAATATAACCACCATTGCCTGTTTCATCGCCAACCCCTTGAGTTAAGGAATCGCCTATCGCAGTAATATGTGTATCTTTTTGAAAAAAACTAAGTGCCTCTCTTACTGCGTTGCGTACGTTTTGGCTAAGTGATTCTTCTTCTTCCTCTTCAATTGTTTCTTGTTCTGTCGTCTCTTCTGCTGATTCTTCACTAGGTTGTGAAATAGATTCATTTGTTTTATTATTATCCGTTTGGAAAAACAATAGAAAGATAGCGATCCCAGCAACGAAGATAAATATAATAAGAAAAATGAACACCTTTTTGCTCATTACCAACACCTACATTAAAAAGTCTCTTACTTGATTATACCCGTCTTTTAAATTTGTTAACAGAAAATCTAAATATAGTACAAACTGCGAAATAAAGTGGACTCCCAAGTGAATTTGGGCTGAGCGCGGACATTTGTTCCGCTATTTGTCGCAAAAGTGCCGATTTTAGAGTAGTCGCGGACATCGATTCCGTTATTCATCGAAAATAGTGCTAATGGAAGCCGAAATGAACCAAATAAGGGATTCAATGTCCGCTAACATCGAAAAATAGGTGGTTTTCAGTCAAATAACGTATTAAATGTCCGCTTCATAAACGTTTGCACCTAGATCACTAGTTCGCAGTATGTATCAGATAATTAGAACAGAGCTCGGCAATTAATCTTTGGTTATGTGTTACAGGATATGCAATTCATGGGCTGAAAATGCTTGTTTTGTATAATGGTATGTATTGTATCACATGAAAGATTTTATGGTAAATAGGAAAATGTGCCGTATAAAAGGTCTGCGGTCTTATGTATTTATATTTATCTTGGGGAGATGAGACCTTTTTCATCTTAAATTTTTGCATGTTTTCTTTTGCCTGCTATCATATGGGATAGAGTGCAACTTTTTTCATGTATTTTCTCATTTCTTATTGTGAACCAACGTTCAGGATACTTTTTCTTTCTTTCTGAATGATACAAAGACTCTATTAGTTTTTTGGTTTTAAAGTTATAAAGGCATCTATATTTATAGTAAGTAAATATATGGAATATTATGTTAGAATTATCATGTAAGGATCTGATACTAACTTGATATGATAATTTAATGCGACCGTTTCGATTATTTATAAGTTAACTTTAAGACGCTATTACATAAGTGTATAAATAATTTTTTCGAAAGATGTCATTATTCTGAAGATATTGTTTAGTATAAGCGTAATGGAGGTGTATCAAAATGTTTGTGAAGAAAGTAGTAAATATAAACAGAAATGCTCCTTTTTGGTTTATATGTAGCATATATTTAACAGAATTTTATTATTATTTAGTGGATTTCATTAACTCCTTTGTCTTTGTATTATTGTTATGTGCAAACATTATATTTTTATTAATTTTCAATTCGAAAATATGGAAAATTCCCTTATTGGAACGTCCGGCTTTGATATCATTAATTTTGTCTGTATTCTTTCTCGTATTCGATTTTCCTCTTGTATTACTAGATACCTACCAATATGCTATTACCTCTTATAGTGAACCAGAAGAAATAATAGAAGACACAGGAATTTATTCCTTAGGAGTTAATCTAACCTATATTAGTTATATTGAGAATGAAGAGGAATTCATCAAAAACGTAAAATCAGACAAAAATAATTACGAAGTTATAGATATTAAAAACAAAAATAGGTATAAGAATAAAAACACTGAAATATTTAACATGATGGGGATACAACTAAAGAGTGACTTTGAAAAAATGTCTAAAGTTGTTACAGATTATTTGCATTCAACCCCTAGTTCAATAAAAAAATATTTTGATAGGGAAAACACAGGGGGGAATAGTTCAGGATTATCCTTGATTCTATCATCCCTTGTCTATCAAGGAAAACTTGAAAATAATAAACCTATTGCTGTAACTGGCGCAGTTAATAAAGAAGGAAAGGTCTATCCAGTGGGGTACATCAAGGAAAAAATACTAATATCAATTGATGCAGGATTCAACCAAATAATAATACCAACTGAAAATATGCAGGAAGCAAAAGAAATAAAGGAAGCATATGATCTACCTATCGAAGTGATAGGTGTACATGATGTGGATGAGGCGGTAGAATTAATAAAAGAGTTAAATGATAATTATTAGGAAAATTAATTATTCTATCAATCGCAGTCAAGCTGCTAAAGGATTAAAGAGTTAGCCCGAAGCTATTATTGACTTTCATAAGATAATGACATTTATTTTGAAGAAGAACTATCAAATGAGTGGTAGATTAAAAGGGATATATTACTCTAAAATAATTAAGTGGTACCATTCAAATAAAATTAGAAAGAATATAATTTGTTTAAAAGGTGACTTATTGGTGATCTTAAATGCCAATAAATGCGAAAACGCCGGGATATACTTAATATTCCGGCGTTTTCTGTGTGTATTTATATTTATCTTGGGGAGATAAATAACGATGTTCAGGGAGAAAAGTTATTCTCCTCGGCGTAAGCGATCTGCTTCTTGGAACGGACATTTATCTTCAACGACAATTTGTCCATTTGCTTCCGCCTTAGTCTTCGTTTCAGTATCTGTTTGCTCTTTGGCAAACCAGACAATTTTAGCTTGATCAGTATATGCAGTTGCTGCTTCCTTACTATCAGTAACAAATAAAATATCAATTTCACCCTCTGCAGTATTTGCAGAAACAATTTGGTAGCCTAACTTTTTCAATTTAGCTAGTGCTTCTGAACCTTCGATGTCACCTGCTACTGCAATTGTTTTCGGACGAATATCGCCATTCTCTCGAGCTAATGGAGATGAAAGTGCCCATGCAATGGCTTTCTCAGTATTTGGCTGGATCGTCGGTTCACTATTTGTTGCTTTTGCAATTGCCTGATCCAGGTCTGCAATAATATCATCTGCCGTTTCAATTCCGACAGACAAACGAATTAATTCTTCTTTAACACCAGAAGACTCTAATTCTTCTTCATTTAACTGCTGGTGTGTAGTAGATGCAGGATGAATTATTAATGATTTTGCATCACCAACGTTGGCCACATGAGACCATAGATTAATATTATCTATCACTTGACGACCTGATTCTCTACCACCCTTTATACCAAAGACGATAATAGAGCCAAAATGGTTACACAAATATTTTTTTGCTAATTGGTGAGATGGATGATTTTCAAGACCAGGATAAGATACCCATTCAACTTGCGGATGGTTTTCTAAGTAATTTGCAACAGCCTTCGTGTTCTCACTATGGCGCTCAATACGTAAATGTAACGTCTCTAGTCCTTGTAAGAAATAGAATGCATTTTGTGGACTTAAAGATGGACCGATATCGCGTAATAATTGTACCCGCAATTTAATGGCAAATGCAGGTGGTCCAATATCAATTCCAAAACGTATACCGTGATATGTTTCATCAGGTTCAGTGAAGCCAGGGAATCGTTCATTATTCCAATTAAATCTGCCGCTATCTACGACAATGCCACCGATCGATGTCCCATGGCCGCCAATCCATTTAGTTGCGGAGTGTACTACGATATCAGCACCCCAACTGATCGGCTTACATACATATGGCGTTGCGAAAGTATTATCTATAATTAATGGTACACCTTGTTCATGTGCGATATCAGCGACAGCTTCAATATCAAATACATTCAAACTAGGGTTTGTAATTACTTCACCAAAAATTGCTTTTGTTTTAGGTGTAATCGCATTTCGGAAATTTTCTGGATCTGTTCCGTCTACAAATTTCACGTCAATACCGTATTTAGGTAATGTTTTGTTAAACAAATTGAAAGTACCACCGTATAAATTACTATCTGCAACAATTTCGTCCCCTGCATTAGCAAGGTTTAAAATAGCTAACGTGATAGCAGATGCACCAGATGCTGTCCCGACTGCCGCTACGCCATCTTCTAACAGGGCAATACGTTGTTCGAACGCATCGACTGTAGGATTCATAATCCGAGAATAAATATTGCCCATTTCTGCTAAAGCAAATAAATTCTGTGCATGTTCCGTATCATTAAATACGTAAGACGTAGTTTGATAGATTGGAACAGCACGGGCATTTGTTGCAGGGTCTACTTGTTGTCCTCCGTGTAATAGATTGGTTTCACTACCTGGAAATTGGAACGAATTTGTCATTATGTACCCTCCTTAAAAATAAAAAACCTCTTCTTAACAAAAGGTAAGAAGAGGTTGAAAATACTAGTTGTCCTCCTCTTATCTTTCAGGTTGAACCTGTAGGATTTAGCACCTTTTCAATTTGATGTTCAAACTGACGGTTGCCGGGCTTCATAGGGCCTATTCCCTCTGCCACTCTAGATAAGAGTTACTACTTATACAATTCAATTGTACTTATTATAAGTTATATATTGGAAACCGTCAATAAAAAATCAGAATATTAATAAAAATTAACGACAGGATCATTTGTCACCTAGATGCATAAAATAAAGTGGGAATTTTATTAGAAAGGAGTGAGCAAAATGGCACAGAAAGGTGGAATCCCAGAGTGGGGAGAAGACTTCATTAAGAAATTAGATGCGTTTCTTTACGAAAAACCGACACGCAATGTGATGGAAACAATCGATAGTTTTTTTGAACAAGCAAAAGTACCAAAACAAATTCCTGTGGATGTTGCTGAAACAGAGCAAGAGTGGATCGTTCGTGTCGATTTGCCAGGTCTAAAAAAAGAGCAAATACAACTGCGTATAGTTGGTAATCAAATTACAGTAATGATAGATCATCTTGAGGAAACCGAACAGTATGATGAATCGTATCATTATTATCATAAGGAAAGAAGACAGCATCGTAACGAGCGCACCATTACATTGCCATATGCAGTTGATAAAAGAACAGCCAAAGCAAGCTTCCAAAATGGAGTGTTAGAAATTAGAGGTCCTAAAACGAAAAAAGACAATGATTCGATTACGATCGACTAAGCTGATAGCGATTGCTATTAGCTTGGTCATAATTGTGCTATATTTATAGTGTGTAAGGTGTCAAGGGAAGGGAGGGCTTCATGTGGAGATTACACAACTAGTCGTTAGTTTTATCTTAATTTTTAATATTCTTTTATCTTTAACCATTATCTTTTTAGAGCGCAAAAATGCTACTGCTACATGGGCTTGGATTATGGTCTTGACGTTCATCCCAATTTTTGGTTTTATCTTATATCTTATTTTTGGTCGGAAATTAAGTAATAAAACGATTTTTACATGGGATACCAAAAGCAAGCTAGGTGTCAAAACCGCTGTACAGCATCAATTGCGAGACATTGAAAATGGAGATTTCTTTATTAATGATCCTAGGATGTATCAATACAAAGATTTATTTTACTTGCATTTACGGAATAATGATGCCATCTTTTCACAGGATAACGAAGTTAACATATTTACTGATGGCAATCGAAAGTTTAATTCGTTATTGGAAGATATCGAAAATGCGACCGATCATATTCATTTACTGTATTACATAGTTAGATCTGATCATCTCGGTTCCCGCTTGGCAGATGCGTTGATAAAAAAAGCAAAAGAAGGAGTCGAAGTCCGTTTTTTATATGACGATTTAGGTTCCCGAACGTTAAGCAGAAAGTTAATTCGAAAAATGCGGCATGCGGGGGCAGAGGTTGAAGGATTTTTCCCACCATTGATTCCGAAAGTTAATTTAAAGATCAATCACCGTAACCACCGTAAACTGGTTATTATTGATGGCAAAGTCGGCTATATAGGTGGTTTTAATATTGGTGATGAATATCTGGGGAAAGATAAGCGATTTGGATATTGGCGCGATACGCATTTGCGCATTACCGGTAGCGCGGTGAAGCATTTGCAAACACGGTTTATTCTGGACTGGAATCAGGCATCCCGTCATGATATTGAATATAATGAACGTTATTATATACCTGTCCCTGCTGGTAATGTCGGCATGCAAATTGTTTCAAGTGGTCCGGACTCCGAATGGGAACAGATAAAACATGGTTATATAAAAATGATTATGTCAGCAAAAGATTATATTTTTATACAAACGCCTTATTTTATCCCAGATGAAAGCCTGTTGGATGCTTTGAAGATTGCCTGTCTGTCAGGTGTGGACGTTCGGATAATGATCCCGAACAAACCGGATCACCCCTTTGTTTACTGGGCAACCTATTCCTATATCGGGGAAATGTTAAAAGCCGGAGCAACCGTTTATATTTATCAAAAAGGTTTCCTGCATGCTAAAATGATAGTAGTCGATAGCAAAATAGCATCGATTGGAACGGCAAATATTGATGTGCGAAGTTTTCGTCTTAACTTCGAAGTAAATGCTTTTTTATATAATGAAACGATGGCAGAAATGCTAGTTGATGAATTTGAAAAAGATATGGAGCACGTAACCAATCTTACATATTCTCTCTATCAACAACGTTCCTTATGGATTCGTTTTAAAGAGTCTATTTCAAGATTGATTTCACCGATTTTGTAGAAATTCGGACAAAGAAACAGAATCAATTTGCTGTACAAAAAACATAAACTGCGCAGTAACGAGGACAAGGAATTGCTTTCTACCATCATTCTTGACTTAGAGAGTGCATGTAAACCGCTCCGGCAGAATACTGCGCTTTCCGTGGGCTCGGCTTCAGCTAACTTGGTGAAGAAAGGCGCTTCACCAAGTGGATCTTCAGCTCTCGCTGTCCCACAGGAGTCTCCGTATTCTGCCTACGCTATTTTTGTTCCCTAATTATAGAAAGAAATGAACTTTATGGAACTAAATTTTTCTGTTTTATTACAGTACTAATTGGGTGTGAATGCCTCTTTAGCATAGTCGTACCCTACGCTACATATGGTGGAGAAATCGACTAGCTGATTTCGGATAAGCGTTGTGGAGCATATCTTAACGAAGGCCGCCCACTTCCACTCCTGTGGGACCTGTTTGACCTGAAGATCCACTTTTTCGAGCGGTTTTTGCTCGAAAAAGTTAGCTGAAGGGCAAACCCACGGAAAGGGAAGTGGGCAGCCGGAGTGGTAGTTGTCATCACGATATATTATCTCTTAGGTGACCGCACATCTACCACATTACTTCGCAGTATATATCGACTAGGAATCAGGTGAACGTAAAGGAACGTGGAGGTTTTGCTTAGTTTTTCTTAACTAGAAAGGATAGATACAATGCGCACGATTAAAGTAGAGGATCTAGTCAAAACGTATGGTGAGAAAGTATTGTTTGACGAGATATCGTTTTCGATTACAGACAGCGATCGTATCGGTTTAATAGGGGTTAATGGTACAGGGAAATCCACTTTGCTAAAAGTATTAGCAGGTATCGATCAAGCAGAATCCGGCATGATCGATCACCCAAACGATTACCGAATAGAATACCTAGATCAAGATCCGCAGTTAATGGATGGGGACACGGTGCTAAATCAAATATATTATGGTGATGCTGAAATGATGGTCACCTTACGACAATACGAATCAGCCGTATTAGCTTTAGAAAGAGATCCTGAAAATGTAACCATGCAAAATCAACTTTTGAAAATGCAGGAAAAAATGGATCAAATCGAAGCATGGGACGCCATGACTGTTGCTAAAACAATCCTAACCAAATTAGGAGTTCCGGCGTTTGACCAAAAAACCGAAAATCTTTCTGGCGGTCAACGTAAACGTGTAGCAATAGCCAAAGCTTTAATTCAACCAGCAGATTTACTGATACTTGATGAGCCAACCAACCATCTTGACAACGATACGATCGAATGGCTCGAAGAATATTTACCAACTTATCAGGGAGCTATTTTGCTTGTTACACACGATCGCTATTTTCTTAACCGAATTACCAACCGTATTTTTGAGTTGGATAAGGGTAACTTATATACATATGAAGGCAATTATCAAACCTTTTTAGAACAAAAAGCGATACGAGAAGAACAAGAAATACAAGCAGAACAAAAGCATAAAAATATTCTTAAAAAGGAAATTGCCTGGCTCAAAGCAGGTGTGAAGGCCAGAACAACGAAACAAAAAGCAAGAATTGATCGTGTTGAGGGGATGAAAGAGAAAACCTTCGACACAAAAAAACAGGATCTATCATTTCAAGTCGGATCCACTCGCCTTGGAAAAAAAGTCATGGAAGTTAAAAATCTAGGTAAATCATATGACGGAAAAATCTTGTTTAAAGATTTTAGTTTTCTAATTAAGCCTGGTGACAGACTAGGGATAGTTGGTGCTAATGGTAGTGGAAAAACGACATTACTGAATATTTTAGCTGGTCGCCTCGAGCCGGATACAGGCACAATCGATATCGGGGAAACCGTGAAAATCGGTTATTATACCCAAGATCATCCACGACTAGATGATAGTGTCAAAGTAATTGACCTTGTCCGCGACGTAGCAGAGGTTGTCCATACCATAGATGGCAGTGTTATCACCGCTGAACAAATGCTGGAACGATTTTTATTTCCAAGATCACAACAATGGACATATGTTAAGAAATTATCAGGTGGGGAACGTCGCAGATTATATTTATTAACCGTATTAATGCGTGAACCAAATGTATTATTTCTCGATGAGCCAACTAATGATTTGGATACCGAAACTCTCGCGATACTTGAGGACTATTTAGATCAATTTCCTGGTGTCGTAATCACAGTATCTCATGATCGCTACTTTCTGGATAAAACCGTTGAACAGATTATTGCCTTTACCGAGAATGAAACTTTAACCTTTTTTTATGGCAATTATTCTGAATTCCGCGAACAGCAAAAAGAATCAGAGGATAAGCAAAACAAAACGACATCCAACCATAAACCGAAACGAAAAAAGAAAAAGCTATCCTATCATGAACAAAAAGAGTGGGATACAATTGAAGATGAAATAACCGAACTGGAAACAGAACTTGAGCAAATCGCTACAGAAATTGCCGAAGCAGGTAGTGATATAGGCAAAATTCAACCACTATACAATAAACAAAGTGAAATCGAGCAACAGCTAGAAGAAAAAATGGAAAGATGGGAAGAACTATCCCTTTTAATAGAAGAACTGAAGGAGGAATCATAATGGCAGACAAACAACTACAGGAAAAATACGCAGAACTCGCATTAAAAACAGGTGTGAACTTACAAGAAGGACAAGCACTAGTGATCAATTCTTCCATTGAAGGAGCAGATTTTACGAGAATTGTAGCCCGTAAGGCATATGAAATGGGTGCTAAAAATGTCCATATTAATTGGTCAGATGATGAGCTTACCTATTTGAAATTTAACTATGCATCAGAAGAAGTGTTAACAGATATACCGGAATGGCAAGTAGCGAAGCATTTAGATTTTGCTGAAGATGGTGCGGCGTTATTATCGATCCGCTCGACTAATCCGGATTTACTGAAAGATATCGATTCTGCGAAAGTCGCAAAAGCAAACAAAGCAAGTGGGCAAGCGATGAAGGAGTTTCGTCAATATACGATGAATGATCGGATTCCATGGTCAATCATCTCCATTCCAACAGGTGACTGGGCACAAAAAATCTTCCCAGATAAATCGAAAGAAGATGCAATCGAAAGCTTATGGGAAGAGATTTTTAAAATCGTTCGTGTTGATCAGGAAGATCCTGTAGCTGCATGGGATGAACATAATCGTACATTAAAACAAGCTCGAGAATACTTAAATAAAAAATCTTATAAAGCGTTAATATTCAAGTCAGAAGGTACAGGTATTCGCTTTGAACTACCAGAGGGTCATATTTGGAAGGGTGGATCTGCGAAATTACCAAATGGTAATAATTTCAACCCGAATATGCCGACAGAAGAAGTCTTTACAATGCCACATAAATACAAAGTAGATGGTAAAGTAACTGCAACAAAACCACTTGTATATGGTGGTAATATGATTGATGGCTTCAGTTTAACATTTAAGGATGGGAAAGTAGTCGATTTTGAAGCAGAACAAGGCTATGATACATTAAAGCATTTATTGGAGACAGATGAAGGAGCAACACGACTTGGAGAATTAGCATTAGTACCACATGCATCTCCGATATCACAATCAGGTCTAATTTTCTATAACACTTTGTATGATGAAAATGCTTCTTGTCACATTGCATTAGGAAAAGCATATCCAACAAACCTTGAAGGCGGCTCTGATATGAATGAGGAAGAGCTGGATAAACATGGTGTCAATGATAGTCTGACACA
Organism: Gracilibacillus thailandensis; assembly: GCF_010994055.1. Classification (NCBI taxonomy): domain Bacteria; kingdom Bacillati; phylum Bacillota; class Bacilli; order Caryophanales; family Bacillaceae; genus Gracilibacillus; species Gracilibacillus thailandensis. The sequence goes on from NZ_WJID01000014.1 coordinate 16,489, forward strand.
TGTTGATTTCATGATCGGATCTGCTGACTTAGATATCGATGGAGAAACGGCAGACGGAGAAAAAGAACCGGTATTCCGTCAAGGTGCATGGGCCATTGATTTTGATTAATATAGGAAAAGAAAGAACTCTCGTTTCGAGAGTTCTTTTTAATAAAAAGTGTCCAGTAAAATGTGGAAAGTGTCCAATAAACAGCTGAAAGTGTCCAGTAAACTTCAAAAAGTGTCCAATAAATCTTCGAAAGTGTCCAGTAATTCATAAAAAGTGTCCAATAAAATCTAGGCCTTTTCCAAAAAGCACTCCAAAAAGACTTCTCCATATTGTTCGAACTTGCGCTCACCAACACCATGTATCTGTAGCATTTCGTATTTCGATTTTGGCTTGACTACAGACATTTCGCGTAAGCTTTTATCAGAGAAAATCACATATGGTGGAACACCTTGCTGATCTGCTAAAGTCTTTCGCAATCTCCGTAATTGTTCAAACATTTCCGTATCGTATGCAACAACTTCTGTGGTCTCCACTTTGGCAGCCTGTACATATACTTTTTCTTCTCCTGTTAAAACGGATAGAGCTCGCTTGCTTAGACGTAGGATCGGGTAACGCCCGCCTTCAGAAACTAAAAAATCCTCTGCAACTAAAAATTGAATAAAGGAAACAAGCTCTTTCTCTGTCATCTCTTTCATCAATCCGTACGTGGATAGTCGATCAAAGCGAAATTGCTTTACCTTTTTGTCATTGGATCCTTTTAACACCTTCGCTACTAAACTGGCTCCGAATCGTTCATCCATTCGCTTGACACAAGATAATACCATCTGTGCTTCCTTTGTGCGGTCAACTTTTTCTAAATCACTGTCACAGTTAGAGCAATTGCCACATGCTTCTGTTGAAGAAATGGTATCATTAAAATAACGGAGAATATATTGCTGCAGGCATTGATCGGTATGGCAATAGTTAATCATTGCCTGTAATTTATCATATTCACCTTTCTTTTTCTCCTCATCCATCATTTCCGACTGATCAATTAAATATTTTTGCAACGTAATATCTTGTCCAGAAAAAAGTATCACACATTGACTTGGTTCACCATCCCGTCCAGCGCGTCCGGCCTCTTGATAATAACTTTCTAGATTCTTCGGTAAGGCATAGTGGAGTACATAACGGACATTGGATTTATCAATCCCCATCCCAAATGCATTGGTAGCGACCATTACTCGTGCATTATCATAAATGAAATCATTTTGTGCTTCTTTTCGAGCTTCCTCTGACATACCCGCATGATACTTTCTAACAGAAAATCCTTTTTCTTGTAACAAATAATATAACTGATCGACTTGTTTCCGGGTTATCGCATAAATAATACCAGTATCATCTTGATGCGCCTTTAAATAATCCGTGACATATTCTTGACGATCATGTCCTTTTACAACCTGAAAGGTAAGGTTACTACGTGCAAAGCCAGTGTTAACAACAGCATTATTCTCGACATCGAGCAGTTGCTGCAAATCACGAATCACTTCCGCGGTAGCTGTTGCTGTTAACCCAATCAGTACAGGTCGGTTCCGTAATTGATGAACGGCTTGGACAACGGTCCGATAACTGGGACGGAAATCGTGCCCCCATTGTGAAATACAATGAGCTTCATCAAAAGCAATCAATGACACATTCAGCGAATTAATGGCACTAAAAAAAGCATTAGAATCAAACCGTTCCGGTGCAACATAGACAAACCTGTATTCACCGTTACGAATCTCAGCTAATCTGCTGAATTGTTCATCTGTTGTCAGGGAGCTATTTATGTAGGTAGCTGCAACACCTAAAGATTGTAGAGCATCCACCTGGTCTTTCATCAAGGAAATCAGTGGGGAGATCACGACGGTAATCCCCTCTTGTGCAAGACCGGGGATTTGATAACAGATTGATTTCCCTCCGCCAGTAGGCATAATAGCTAGCGTATTTTCTTGATGGAGGATTTGGTTCACAATTTTTTCTTGTCCAGGTCGGAAAGCATCGTACCCGAAATATTTTTTTAATAAATCCAACGTACTCATAAAATATCATCCTTTTAATAAACTCATTGTTAGCATAACATTTTTTATGCCTGATACATATAGTAAAACTTGGCTTGTCGCTGTTATTTTGGCGGATTTCATTGTTATACTTCCATAGAAATCAATCCCTTTATCGTTCAAAGAAAAAAGTTTGAAATAAAAATATTTACATCCCTCCTATTAACCTTTAAAATAATGCTAGCTTCTGCTGAAATTAATGAAAGTATATATAGATAAAAGATAAAAGGTGAAGGGGGATAATGATGGACTCATTATTATTAATACTCATGTTTATTGCTGTGCTTGGGGTTGGTTCGCAGTGGGTAGCCTGGAAATTTCGACTGCCGGCAATCGTCGTGATGTCGATAGCCGGCTTACTTGCTGGGCCGATATTCGGACTAATGAATCCAGAGGAAGCTTTCGGTGACTTATATCGCCCATTTATTTCCATAGCTGTGGCGATTATTCTGTTTGAAGGAAGCTTGAATCTGAATTTTAAAGAAGTAAAAGGGTTAGGAAAGCCAGTCTTTCGTATTGTTACATGGGGAGCATTTCTTGCCTGGATTTTTGGATCGTTAACTGCCCATTATGTAGCAGGTTTATCCTGGGCAGTTGCATTTGTCATCGGTGGTATCTTTATTGTAACAGGTCCTACCGTGATTTTACCATTGTTAAGGCAATCAAAATTAAAACCAACACCAGCAAAAATATTAAAATGGGAAGGGATTGTCGTCGACCCATTTGGTGCCTTATTAGCTGTTTTTGCGTTTGAATTCATTTTATTCTTGTTAGCTGACGGAAGAGATGCAACAGCATTATTGTTTTTCTTATTAGCATCCTTATTTGCTGTAGTGCTTGGGGTTGTCTTTGGAAAGATTACTGGATGGATGTTTGAGTCAGGCCATATACCAGAATTTCTAAAATCACCTGCTGTTTTCGCATTAGTTATTGCTTGTTTTATCATAGCGGATGAAGTGAAACATGAAACAGGTTTATTAGCAGTAACCGCAATGGGGATGACGTTAGCGAACCTTGGTATATCTTCTATTAGGGATATGCGTCACTTTAAAGAGAATATCTCGATGCTTTTAATATCAACAGTATTTATTCTTTTAACTTCATCGCTGACAATGGAAACATTAATGGATGTTTTCCAACCATCAATTATTGGATATGTATTACTAATGCTGTTTGTCGTCCGTCCATTATCGATTTTCTTATCGACGATTAACTCGGGTTTATCGTTGCAAGAGAAAACATTGGTTGGCTGGATCGCACCACGAGGTATTGTTGCTTTAACCGTAGCAAGTTATTTTGCAACAATTCTGGCAGATGAAGGTTTTGCAGGTGCTTCACTTGTTACACCTTTAACCTTTGCATTAGTATTCTCAACGGTTGTTGTTCATGGCTTTTCAATTGGTTGGCTAGCGAAAAAACTAAACCTTTCATCAGAAGGAAACCCTGGTGTGTTAATTGTCGGTTCTAACCGCTTTACAAATGGATTAGCAAAGGCGATGAAAGAACTAGGTATCCCAGCAGTAGTGGTTGATTCATCGTGGGATCGTCTAAACGGTGCCAGAAAAGCAGGTATTCAGCATAACCATTGTGAAATTTTATCAGAGCAAACAGAATATACGATGGATTTCACACCATATGATTACTTGTTAACAGCGACTGAATATGATTCCTATAATGCCTTAGTATGTTCTACATTCTTGCCTGAGTTTGGTCGAAAGAATGTATTCCGTTTACCAAAACAAAATCATAGCGGAGATCATTTAGTAGATATTGATCATACGATTGGTGGAAGAGAAGTATTTACACCTACAGAAGGCATCGAAGAATTGAAATACAAATTAAAGAGCGGTTATGTTTTACGAAAAACATCCCTAACAGATCGTTATTTGTATGAAGATTATTTGAAAGATCGTGACAAGGAAACCGTACTGTTATTTGTGTTAAAACAGTCTAAACAAATCGAGTTCTTTACCGAAGATTTAGAGACAACAGCAACAGCAGGCGATACGATTGTCAGCTTAACACCACCAAGTAAAGAATTTCATAAAATCAAGGAAAAACTAGAGGAAAAAAGAAATGAAAAAAGCTAGCAACAAACAGTTGCTAGCTTTTTTGCTGTTGGAGCTTTTGGCGAAGGGAGGAAATTTTAGCTGCCAAGCGCTCCAATTCTTTTTCATTATATTCTGTGTTACCGCCAACATATACTAATTTCTCAAGGTCGGCAGATAGCCTTGTATAATCAGCTTTTAAATCTTCTATTTCCGCTTCGATTTCTTTTTTATTCATCCTTTTCACTCCAAATATAAATTCTATAACTCTATGTAAAGCGTAAATCAGTTAGCCATAATAGGCAAGTAACATGCTAAAATAAACAAAAACTACCAAAAAAATGAAAAGGATGTACCTTTTTTGGAGGATTATGAATTATTTATGAGCATATGACATTATATATCCATGAAAGCCGAACATTTTTTTTATATACGACTATTTGTGGTTTAATGGATCTCAATCGGGGCATAGTAAATTTGTGAAGAATGCAACATTTTTGTAACATTAAATATAACTTATAGTTCGGTATTTTCTTAAAAGGAGGAAATAGTTATCAAATTCTTTCGATTATTAGATAAATGTATACTTAAAATAGAAGAATTCATTTTAGGAGGATCCATAATTGTTATCGCGCTAATGATTTGTATGAATGTTATTAGTAGGCAATTTTTTGGTCCTAGTATCGGTTTTCACTCAGAAGTAGCCAAGTTTGCTGTTGTGATCTCAACATTTATGGGGATTAGTTACGCTGCACGAAAGGGAAGACATATTAGTATGTCTGCTATTTACGATACTGTGCCATGGCGTATTCGGAAAGCAATGGCTATTTTAATACCACTAGTTACAGCGCTGATATTATTTGCTTTAACCTATGTATCCTTTGAGTATGTAGTGAATGAATACGAAAGAGGTACTACAACAGCGTATTTGGGTATGCCTACATATTTAATGTATTTATTCATACCATTAGGTTTCTTTATGGGTGGTATTCAATTTGTGAGAAATTTATTCGTAAACATTGTCAATAAAGAGGTTTACATTGGGACAGATGCGTTGGATTATAATGATAATAAACCAGAAGATCGTCATATTGATGATCAAATGCAAGTATAATTAGTAAAAAAGTGAGGAAGCCAAAATGCTTACAATATTATTAGGAATTATGGTCATTCTACTTCTGCTTAACTTTCCAATGATGATACCACTTATCGTTGCACCATTTGTAGTTGTCTTATTAGGATATACAAAGTTCCCAATTGACTCTTCAGTTATGGTGGGGCAGTTAGTTACAGGAATTGAATCATATCAATTACTTTGTGTCCCATTATTTATCTTTGCAGCTGATATCATGACTGCAGGTAAAACATCACAACGTTTATTAGACTTTATAGGTTCATTCATAGGTCATCTTAGAGGTGGATATGCTGTGACAACAGCAGCAGCTTGTTCTTTATTCGGTGCCATCTCTGGTTCAACTCAAGCAACGGTAGTAGCAATAGGTAAACCAATGCGTGAAAGATTATTGAAAGTTGGTTATAAAGATTCAAGTGCAATGGCTTTAATTATTAATTCAAGTGATGTAGCTTTATTAATTCCGCCTAGTATAGGTTTAATTATGTATGGCTTAGTGTCTGGAGAATCCATCGGGGAATTATTTATTGCCGGTATTATTCCAGGTCTTATCGTATTCTTAGCATTTACGCTTTACAGTGTAATCTACGCAAAGGTGAAAAATATTCCATTGTCAGATAAAGCAACATGGAAAGAAAGATTTTATTCATTTAGAAGAGCGTTATTTCCTTTAGGATTTCCGATATTAGTTATTGGTGGTATTTATTTAGGATGGTTCTCCGCAACAGAAGCAGCAGGGATATCTGTTCTATATGCTTTAATATTAGAAGTAGTTATCTTTAGAGCTGTGCATATCAAGCAATTACCTAGTATTGCCTTATCAACAGGGCTAGTTACATCAGCCGTATTTGTGTTAGTTGCTGGTGGTCAAGTATTCACCTATCTTGTCAACTTAGAAAAAATCCCACAAATGCTGTCTGATGCAGTATTAGGGTCAGATCCTAGTACAATGTATGTATTGCTTATTGTAACCATATTCTTTTTTGTGGGATGTATGTTTGTTGATCCTATAGTAGTGATCTTAGTGTTAACTCCTATTTTTGCACCAATAGCAAGTGAAGTCGGAGTTGATCCAATACATTTAGGTATTGTTATAACATTCCAAGCAGCTTTAGGTTCTGCAACACCACCATTTGGTGTAGATATATTTACAGCCAGTGCCGTCTTTAATAAGCCATATATGGAAGTAATAAAAGGTACACCTCCATATATTCTCATTATGGTACTGATTTCTGTTTTATTAATTCTGTTTCCACAGATTTCTCTTGCTTTATTGTAAGAGGAATTTAATTATAAAAAATTTATTAGGGGGTTTTTATCATTATTAACAAAAAGTATTCGCTATTAGCAGTGTTACTATTAGCATTAGGTGTCTTGTTAGCAGCATGTGGCGGAGACACAGACGAAGAAGAAGCAGATAACGGCGGTGAAGATACAGGCGACAACACAGAAGAAACTACAGATGACGGTTCTGGTGAAGAAGCTTCTGGTGATTTTGAAGAGCAGGAATGGATTTTCATCACAGAAGAAACTGGTGAACAAGTACAAATGGCTTATGCAGATGAATTTGCAAAGCGTATTGATGAGAAATCTGGTGGAAATATCACAGTAGAAACTTATGAATTTGGTGGACTTGGTAGTGAAACAGACCAAGTTGTACAATTACAAGAAGGGACTGCTCAGCTAGCAGTAACATCTCCAGGTTTTATTGGGAACACAGTAAAGGAAAGTCAAATCTTTGGTTTACACTTCTTATTTCCTGAAAGTGTAGAAGAAACACAACAAGTTTTAAATGAAAGTGAAGCAATCAATGTAGATTTAGTAGAGCAATATGAAGAGGTTGGATTAGAGCCGCTTGCGTTTTGGACAGAAGGTGCTATGCAATGGACTAGTAATAAACCTTTAGCTGCACCAGCAGACTTTGAAAACTTTAAAATGAGAACGCAAGGTAGCGAGTTACAAAACGAATCTTATGGAGCATATGGAGCAAACCCAGATGGTTATAGCTGGGGTGAGCTTTACACAGCATTAGAAAACGGTACAATGGATGGGCAGGAAAACCCAATTTTCTTTATTGCTGATGCTTCGTTCCACGAAGTTCAAGATTATATGACTCTTTCTAACCATAACAACTATGTAGCAACAACAACAGTTAACCAAGAATGGTATGATGGTTTAGGAGAAGCTGAAAGAGCTCTAGTCGATGAAACAGTGGAAGAATTACAAAGCTGGGTGTTTGACGAACAAAAGCGTCAAAATGAAGAATTCTTATCTGTCATTGAAGAAACGACTGAAATTGTAGAAATCAGTGAAGAAGATCGTGAAGAATTTAAAGAACTAGCAATGCCAGTACGTGACTTCTATCGTGAGAACATCTCAACAGTTGATGGAGCAATTCTTGACAAACTAGAACAAGAAATTGAAGAAATTACTGGCGAGTAATTTAACAACCAAAAATTCACATGATTATTAATATGCATGAAAAATCCTTGAGCTTATAATAGCTTGAGGATTTTTTGTTATAAGGGAAGAGAGTATAAAATCAGAGCGATGACCTTGTTAATCGAAGTAGTTATTTTGAAATGTTTGAAGTATATTTCGCTTTCCACGGGCACGGCCACAACTAACTTTGCAAAGTGATAATATAATGAGTATATTATCTATAAATTTCCAGAAAATATTTATAAATCTGAATTCGCTTTCATTGACTCTGAAAGAATTTCACAATATACTTAAATTATCTGCCGTTAAATTTTGCTACATAAGCAAAGTTTAATGTAAATCTAAACTATAAAGGAGAGGGTTAAGTGAAGACAAGTATCAGGAAATGTACACTCGAAGATTTGCATTTGTTACAGGACATAGGTACAGAAACATATAATGAAACTTACAGTCATCTAAACACACCCGAAAATATTAACGAATATTTAGACCAAGCCTTCAATACAGAACAACTTACGAAAGAATTATCCAATCCATCCTCAACATTTTTATTCCAATACGTAGACAACATGCTAACAGGTTACTTAAAAGTAAATGAAGGAGAAGCTCAAACATACCAAATTGGTGATAATGCACTGGAAATCGAACGCATTTACGTGAAAAATACCTTTCATGAGAAAGGATTAGGGAAATTATTACTACAAACAGCAATTGATATCGCAAGAGAGCGAGATAAAAGTGAGATCTGGTTAGGCATTTGGCGAAAAAACAAAAATGCTATTGATTTTCATGAAAAAATGGGATTTGAAAAGAGAGGATCCTACTCGATATATATAGGAGACGAGGAACAAAATAATTATATTATGGTCAAGCAGTTAAAATAATATTAAATGTATTTCATTACTATAAGTCTTATATTCTCTTATAAGGTAACAGGCTTTCGCCAACCTAATTGGCGAAATGCCATGGTATCTTATACTATCATCAATTCCTTCACTCTTAAAACAAATCTGGATCCTCTTCTGGTTGTTTTTTCTTCCATTCACGATAGAAATGTGCAATGATCGTTTTGACAACTGCATAAGCAGGAATGATAAACAATAATCCTAAAAATCCTGCGATTCCCCCAGCTGCTAGAATCAAGGTAATAACCGTTAACGGATGAATGGATAGCGCTCTTCCCATTACATTTGGTGAGATAAGGTTACTTTCAATCTGTTGTGCGACTATCATCACGATTGCAGCCCAAAAAGCCATAATCGGCTCTTGAAAGAACCCAACGATAATAGCAGGAATTGCTGATAAAAACGGACCTAAGAATGGAATGAAGTTCATTAATAATCCGAACAACGCTAAGGACAAGGAGTAATCAAGGTCAATGATCAAATAACCGATATAAAGCATTGCACCGACACAAACACTGACGATAAACTGTCCTTGGATAAAGGATGCCAATGTATGATTAATGTTTGTAGTTAAAGTTTTAAAGCTTTGTGCCTTTTTAGGGCTTAGAAACTTTGAAATAAAAGGTACAAATTTATATCCATCCTTTAACATAAAGAAAAGGAAGAATGGAATTAAGAAAAAGGCAAAAACAAAACTAAAAATCTGGCCGATTACTCCGATAATACTGGACGTAATGGTTTCTGCATATTGGTCCAGGTTATCCATTACATTTTGGATCGCATTTTCAAATTGCGGTGGTATAATGTTTTGATTTTCCTGCCACATTTCAAATAGTCTTTCTGCATTTTCTACCATTTTTGGGATACTATCGACAAAGTTTGAAAATTGTCTTTGTACAATAGGAGCAACGAAGTTAATAATAATTGTAATCACTGAGACGATGATTAGAAATACGATAAACGTACCGGCAATTCGCGGTACTTTCTTTTTTTCTAACCAATTAACGATAGGATTTGTAATATAAAAGATAATCCCAGCTCCTATGATAGGAACCGCAATGGCAGTCAGATAAGCACCAACAGGTTCAAATATAAACTTAGTTAAAGAGAGGAGATAGATTAGCGTAAAAATAAGTATACATGTTACGAGAATCCGTATGCTCTTTTTTTCAAACAAAAGTGCCACAACCTTTTCTTTCATTATTCGTTAATCCTATTCTATCATATAAATGAAAAAAATGGTTTTTTGAACATAAGTCTCTACCAAATAGTGTGAGATTACAATAGAAACAGTAGAAAGTCTATGCTAGTATAAGAATATATAACGTAGGACTAAGGGGGAAATCACATGTCATGGCAAGATACATTAAAAAGATGGACAGCCCATGCAACGCTAGATGAAGATTTACAAGAACAATTAAAACAACTATCCCAAAATGAGAAGGAGTTAGAAGATTCCTTTTACAAGAATTTAACCTTTGGTACAGGTGGAATGCGAGGAATGCTAGGGCCTGGAACCAATCGAATGAATATTTATACCGTTCGTAAAGCGGTTGAAGGGTTAGCAAATTACATAACGAAAAATGTAGATAATGCGCATAACAGAGGAGTTGTCATTGCATATGACTCTCGCTATATGTCACAGGAGTTTGCTGTTGAAGTGGCAAAGGTTTTAGGTGCGCATAATATTAAAGCATATGTATTTGAATCATTACGCCCAACACCATTACTTTCATTTGCAGTTCGTTATTTAAAGACAGCTGCCGGTATTATGATTACCGCCAGTCATAACCCGCCTGAGTATAATGGTTTTAAAGTGTATAACGAGGATGGCGGACAAGTACCATTACAAGAAGCTGCTGCGATCATAGAAGAAGTAAATAAAGTAGAAGATGAATTAAATGTTACTGTCAAAAGCAAGGAAGAAGTCGAAAGTGCTGGTCTATTGGAATGGGTTGGCGAAACAGTGGATAATGCCTATCTTAGCGAGCTCAAAACCATTCAAAAGCAAGCAGAAGAAAATAATGTGAATATAGTCTTTACTCCATTGCACGGAACGGCACATGACCTTGTATTAAAAGGGTTAGCTCAAATTGGTTATGACCAAGTACATGTCGTGGAAGAACAAGCAAAGCCTGATCCGGAATTCTCGACAGTACAGTCGCCAAATCCGGAAGAGCATCAAGCATTTGAGTTGGCAATCAAGCAAGGGGAAGAAATCGATGCGGATATTTTAATTGGTACAGACCCAGATGCTGACCGTTTAGGTGTTGCTGTAAAGAATAGAAGTGGATCCTATCAAGTCTTAACAGGTAATCAGCTTGGGTCATTATTATTAGATTACACATTATCTCATGTAAGTGAGAAGGAACTTGAAAATGGACAAGTAATTAAAACGATTGTAACCTCAGAGTTAGGAAGAGCAATTGCTTCCTATTATGGTGTTAATACGCTTGACACGTTAACTGGATTTAAATTTATCGGTGAGAAAATCAAGCAATTTGAATCAGACCAAAGACATTTCCTTTTCGGCTATGAAGAAAGTTATGGCTATTTAATAGGAGATTTCGTTCGTGATAAAGATGCGGTACAAGCAGCAGTAGCAGCATGTGAAATGGCGAATTACTGGAAAGCGAAGGGCAAAACATTATTAGAAGCATTGGACACATTGTACGAACGTCACGGTTATTACTTAGAAGGGCAGAAGTCTTTAACATTGAAAGGTAAAGATGGTGCGGAACAAATTGCCGCCATTATGGAAGATATTCGTGAAAATCCATTTACACAATTAGGTGGATTACAAGTTATGGCTATTGAAGATTATCAAAGTAGCAAGCGTCAGTTACCAGTAGATGCAACCGAGGAAGACATTACTTTACCAAAAGAAAACGTTATGAAATTTTTACTAGAAAATGATGCATGGGTATGCTTCCGTCCTTCAGGTACAGAACCTAAAATTAAAAGCTATTTCGGTGTTAAAACAGATAACGCAGATAGTAGCAAATCGCTATTGCAAACTATCCAAACAGAAGTAGAGGAAAGAATAAATAAGATTATTCATGTATAATGAGTGGGAAAAAGAAGAACCTAATGCTATCACTGCGATGGTATAGGTTCTTTTTTGAAGGATAGAGATTGACAGGAAGTAAAAAAAGACTTATAGTAATAACATACATAAAGGGGAGTAGCTGTTACAATAAATGTCGTCATTTCGAGAATTATCTCCGGCATTATTGGCAACTCAGGCGTTGTTGGCGAGACCTTTACCACCAGTGGTAAAGGTCTCGTTTTTTTGTGTGATCTTTACCAACTGGTGGAGATCATATTTTTTAAAGGAGATGGAGTAGTTTGGAATTATTATTAGAGTACGGATGGGTTTTATTAGTTTTAATTGGTTTAGAAGGGATTTTAGCAGCAGATAATGCACTTGTTTTAGCGATTATGGTGAAGCATTTGCCTGAAGAACAACGAAAAAAAGCATTGTTTTACGGTTTGGCTGGTGCGTTTATCTTAAGATTTGGTTCATTATTCATTATTTCGTTCCTAGTTGATGTCTGGCAAGTACAGGCAATTGGGGCCGCTTATTTATTGTTTATTTCCTTTAAGCACTTGTATGATACATTTAAGAAGAAAAATAAAGGTGAAACAGAGGCAGAAGAACTAGCAGAACAAGCTGAGAATAAAGGTGGAAAAGGCTTCTGGATGACCGTACTTAAAGTCGAATTTGCTGATTTAGCATTTGCGGTTGACTCTATTTTAGCGGCTGTTGCGTTAGCTCAAGCATTACCTGTAACAAACCTTGGTACGGTCGGTAGTCTTGATACAGGCCAGTTCCTTGTAGTACTTGCTGGAGGAATGATAGGTTTAATTATTATGCGTTTTGCAGCAAATGTGTTCGTTAGATTATTGAAGGATCGCCCAGGATTGGAAATGGCTGCATTTGTTATAGTTGGCTGGGTAGGGATAAAATTAGTTGTTAGTGTATTAGCTCACGAAGATATACACTTAATACCACATGATTTCCCGCATTCGACACCATGGAAATTAACATTCTATATCATCTTAGTGGCTATCGCTGTAGCTGGTTGGTTCCTTTCTAGTAAAAAGAAAGATGCCGAAGCGTAAACAAATCATTTTATCGTCTGGATTCCAATACCTATAATGGAAATAGAAAGGATGATATAAATGGCGATACACCAATTTACATTAAATGCCACGTGGCCTGGCGGCAGAAATGAAGTAGGACATATTGAATCAGGTAATTTAAACACTAAGATCTCCATTCCACCTGAAATGAATGGTCCAGGAGTTGGTACGAATCCAGATGAAATGTTATTAGGTGCTGCTGCTACTTGTTATTTAATTACGATGGCAGCGATGATCGAACGAGCGCATTTACCTCTTGAACACATAGAGTTAAGCTCTGTAGGTGATGTGGATGTCACCAATGGAGTATTTACTTATCAAAGAATCACTCATCGTCCTGTTGTCGTATTAAAAAAAGAGGCAACGGCCGATCATTTGCAAAAACTAAAAAATATCGTTAAACAAGCAGAGTCATCCTGTATGATCTCTCGAGCAATTAAAGGAAACGTCGAACTAGTCTTAGAAGAAGACCTTTCAATTGCAAGCTAACTTGTACTCCTCGTGAGTGCAAGTTTTTTTGTAATATAGGAAAGTGTATAATCCGCGGTATCAACGCAATTGTAAGCAGAGTAGCCATTTTGAAATAGCATGTACAGGAAACCATCGCTGCGGCTGTCCACTCCCCTTTCCACGGGATTTTCGCCTAAGCTAACTTTGGTAAGCAAAGAGCACTTACCAAAGTGGATCTTAGTCGAAAATCATCCCGTAGGAGTGGAAGTGGACGGCCTCCGCTATGAAACTATTCTACAACGTTTGTGACTGCTAACTTCTCGAGCTTTCTTAACCTGAGTAATAAAATTGGCATGTCAGCGAGTACACTCATTGTAGAGCATTCATTAGCGTAGGCGTCCACTTCGACTCCTGTGGGATCAGCGTGATCTGAAGATCCACTTTTGTAAAGCGATCTTCTTTACAAAAGTTAGCTGAAGACACGGCCCCACGGAAAGCGAAGTGGGCAAGCCGCAGCGGTTGTTACGCCCAATATCCATCTCAAAATAAACGTTGATACAAGCACAAAACATAAGTTTTGACATAATACATAATTAACTGTATGATATTCCAAGTATTTATATCAGATTAATCAAAAGGAGGAAAAAAGATGAACACAGTCTTCATAATTATCAATATTGCCATTATGCTATTATTCATTGGTATTTTAATAGGTATGCAGCGAAAATATGTATCGTTCAGTAAACGAGTTTTCGCAGGTTTAGGTCTAGGTATTCTTCTAGGCGCTTTTTTACAGATTGCTTATTCAGCAGATTCTGAAGTCGTTACGGCTACGACAGATTGGTATAACATTGTAGGCCGTGGCTATGTTCGCCTTTTAATGATGATCGTTATACCATTAGTAATGGTTTCTATTATTCAATCTATCATTAATTTAGAGAAATCATCTGAATTAGGAAAAATGTCAGCATGGATTATTGGTATTCTTGTTTCTACCGCTATGGTTGCTGCAGTAGTTGGTGTAACTAGCTCTTCTATCTTTAATTTAAATGCAGACCAAATTGAAATGGGGCAAGCTGAACAAGAACGAGCGGAGTCACTAGAAGAAACACTAGGATCAGTTGAAGGGATGACGACACCGCAAAAAATTCTAGAATTTATTCCATCTAATATTTTCTTAGATATGACAGGAGAACGTGCAACATCTGTTATTGCTGTTGTTATTTTCTCTATTCTGGTTGGGGTTGCTGTATTAGGTGTAAGAAGAAAACAACCGGAACAAGCAGAGAAATTTGTAGATATCGTTAACACTTTCTACACCGTAATTATGCGTATTGTAACCATCATTTTACGTTTAGCACCATTTGGTATTTTAGGATTAATGGCAAATACGGTAGCACAAACAAATGTAGCAGGTATTATTGAGCTCGGTAAATTTGTTGGTGCATCTTATGTTGCATTGATTATCATGTTTATCATTCACATGATTCTCTTAGCATTGTTTGGATTAAATCCATTGACTTATATACGAAAAGTATTGCCAGTATTAAGCTTTGCCTTCACATCTAGATCAAGTGCAGGTACTATTCCGTTAACGATTCAGGTACAGAAGGAAAGTCTAGGTGTCCATAGTGGAACAGCAAATATGGCAGCATCATTTGGTGCAACAATTGGTCAAAATGGTTGTGCGGGTATCTACCCTGCGATGTTAGCTGTTATGATCGCACCTACGCAAGGAATTGATCCATTATCACCAGGTTTCTTATTGCCATTGATTTTAATCATTGGTATTAGTTCATTCGGTGTTGCCGGTGTTGGTGGTGGAGCAACTTTTGCTGCATTAATCGTGTTATCATCGATGAACTTACCAGTAGCATTAGCAGGTTTACTTATTACAGTAGAACCACTAATCGATATGGGGCGTACAGCGTTAAACGTTAATGACTCGATATTATCAGGCACAATAACATCTAAAATAATGAAAAAACTAAACATTAAAAAATATAACGATAAAGAAGCAATCAATAAAGACATCGCAGTATAATACACTCCCCTCAGAGTTATGAAACTTTGAGGGGTTTTATAATGCTTTAAGTTTTGCATTTTTTATCCGTTCAGTTAGCATAATATTGTAAGGAATATTTTGGAGGAGGATGAAATATGCAGGAATTATTAGAAAAATATGCTCAACTAGCATTACATACAGGCGTGAATTTACAAGAAGGTCAAGGATTACTAGTCCAGGCCCCGATTGAAGCGATTGAATTAGTCCGAATCGTTGTCAAAGAAGCGTATGAAATGGGAGCAAAAAATGTCCATGTTGAATGGAAAGATGATCAATTAACATATTTGAAAATGAAACATGCGCCAATGGAAGTATTAGAAACGTTCCCCGAATGGCGAAAAGATGCCATGGTTAGCATGGTGAAGGAGGGCTATGCAGTATTAAATATTTATGGTGAAAACCCTGACCTCTTGCAAGATATCGACGGGAAACGAATGGCAGCCGTAACGAAAGCAAGTTCTATTGCTTTAAAAGAATACCGTGATTACATGATGAACGATCGAGCGCGTTGGTCGATTGTTGGTTACCCAACGACGGAGTGGGCACAAAAAATATATCCAGATTTAAATGCAAAAGAAGCGAAGGAACAACTTTGGAAAGAAATCTTCCGTATTGCGCGTGTTGATCAAGATGATCCAATCGAAGCGTGGAATAAACATAATCAATTATTACGCAATGCACGTGAATATTTAAATGAGAAAAATTATGCAAAACTCCATTTTCAAGCGACAGGTACTGACTTAACGATTGAATTACCAGAAGGACATATTTGGCATGGAGGAGCAGCAAAGGCGACAGATGGTGTGACATTCAATCCGAATATTCCGACAGAGGAAGTATTCTCGATGCCACATAAATACGGAGTTAATGGTCAAGTAACTAGTACAAAACCTCTTAGTTTCCAAGGCCAATTAATTGAGAATTTCACCCTGACATTTAAAGACGGTAAGGTAGTTGATTACTCATGCGAGAAAGGAAAAGAAGCGCTTAAACAGTTATTAGAAGCAGATGATGATGGAGCATCTCGCTTAGGTGAAGTTGCCTTAGTACCGCATGAATCTCCAGTCTCCCAAGCGGGGATTATTTTCTTTAATACCCTATTTGATGAGAATGCTTCGTGTCACATAGCTTTAGGAAAAGCGTACCCAACGAATATAAAAGGCGGCTCTGATATGAAGGAGAAGGAGATGGATCAACACGGTGTCAATGACAGTATTGTCCATGAAGATTTTATGATTGGTTCTGCAGATATGAATATTGATGGCATTACAAAAGATGGAGAAAAAGAGGCGATTTTCCGTAATGGTACATGGGCGATCTCTTTCTAAAAATTTCAAAACTTTAACACAACATTTACAAATTGTTAACAATAAACGGAATTACTTTTTGTTCTTCCTTATAGAGGGTAAGATAGTATAAAACCGTTAAAAAAGGGAGAATAAATAGATGCAACGTGAAGCTTATTTTGATAATGCCAAGCTAGTCTTTATATTTTTAGTTGTGTTTGGTCATTTAATTCAACCTTTAAAACAGCATATCGAATTAGTCAATGTTCTATATCAATGGATATATTTATTTCATATGCCGGTGTTTATCTTAGTAAGTGGTTTTTTTGCGAAAGGTGCAAGTGATAAAGGCTACTTGCTTAAATTAGCCAAAAGGATCCTAATTCCATATTTCTTATTCCAGGTATTTTATTCTGTCTACTTTTTAAGCATAGGTAAGAATAGCTGGGATACCACGTTGTATGATCCACATTGGGGATTATGGTTCTTATTAAGTTTATTTAGCTGGCACATATTATTGATTGGATTTAAAAAGTTAAAACCTTTTTACGGAATTTCTTTAGCTTTTGTAATAGGTGTTTTGGTTGGGTATTTACCATTTATCGGACCATCTTTTAGTTTATCAAGAACGCTTGTCTTTTTCCCTTTTTTCTTAATCGGATACTGGCTGAGCAAGGATCAAATATTTAAATGGCAAACAGTCAATAAAAAGGCAATCGCAGTAGGCGCGTTAATGGCGGTGTTTATTGTAAGTTATGTGACACCAACAATACCATCCGAATGGTTATTTGGTTCCCATTCTTATCAAGTATTGGATGCAGCGGCTAATGGTGGTTTGATTCGTGCATTGTTATATATCGTAGCAACAATAATGGTTTTTTCGGTATTACTTTTAGTCCCGAATAAACATTACTCTTTTACAACACTTGGTCAAAACACGATGTATGTCTATTTATTACATGGTGTTTTTATTCAATACGGACGACAAGCGCATTTATTGGCAGTAGATCAAAATCTTGACACATTGGGTCTTGCTGTCATTGCGGCTGCCATTGTATGGTTCTTAGCATCCAAATGGGTTGTAACCTTCACCCAACCAATCGTTGAAGGAAGAACAGACCGCATTCAACAATGGTGGAAAGAACGAAAAAATAAACACCAATCGTCAGATCAAGTATATCAATACCAAGAAAAGTCATCATAAGATGGCTTTTCTTGTATGGAAAGAAAGTATAACAACCGAATTACATCATGCTAGCGAAGGCCGCCCACTTCCACTCTTGTGGGAATCGTTTGGCCTGAAGATCCACTTTTTCGAGCGGATTTTGCTCAGTATTTGCATAAAGGATAAATCTTCTATCACGAAAAAAGATTTGTCCTTTATATACCAGTCAACTACTTTAAAACGTGCCATACCGTGCAAGAATTCTGTCTACACTCCCGCCATATCCTTCACCAAATAAATTCAAATGAACAAGCAAATAAAACAATTGATAAATTGGCTTTACTTCTTCATAATAATTCTCCAAAGGAAACACTGCTTGATAACTCTGGTAAAAATCAGCCGGAAAACCGCCAAATAACTCAGTAAACGCTATTTTGAATAAATGATCCCCGTAAACAACAGATGGATCAATTAAATAAGGTTCTCCGTCTTTTCCAACAAGCCAGTTACCACCCCATAAATCACCATGCAGCAGTGATACTGGCGGAGTTTTCGGTATGTATTGGTCGAGATTTACTAACAAAGATTCCATCCGTTTCTGTCTTTTACCCTTCATTCTCCCTTTTTCCATAGCAAGTTCCATTTGTGGGCGAAGGCGCATCTCCCGATAATAGTCAACCCAACTGTCATACCAGATATTTTCCTGTGTCAATTCCCCGACAAAAGTTGTTTGATCTAACCCATAAGATGAACTTGTCTCAGCTAAATGTAAAGCTGCTAAATTCTCTCCTAATACTCGGCCAGTCGAGATACTTTTGTTTCCTTCCACCCATTCCATGATTAACACCATTTCTTCATCACCTTTAGCGATGTCATAATGATATACTTCTGGTACAGCAATGGTATTGGTAGCACGAATTCGTTCTAAGCCATCCGCTTCTATTTTAAAGAAATCTGCAGGTACATGTTGATTGGTTTTGATAAAATAATGCTTCTCAGCTGTTTGGACATAATAAGCCTGGTTGATATCACCACCAGCTATTGGCTGAACAAGCTGGACAGGGGAATCATCTCCGATTAATTGTAACTTTTCGTGCATAACGCTCCCTCCTTGTAAAACTAGTATAGCATCTAAAAATCAAGGTAGAAAAGCGAGGTTCTATCGTGTACAATAGGAAAGAATTTATTAATAGGTAATAGAGGTGAAAAGAATATATGCAACGAGAAAATTGGGCATCAAGGTTAGGTTTTATGCTAGCTGCAATGGGTTCTGCTGTTGGCTTAGGTAATATTTGGCGGTTCTCTTATGTTGCTGGTGAAAATGGTGGAGGCGCATTTTTAATTTTATATATTTTGAGTGTGTTAGTTATCGGTATTCCATTATTATTAGTAGAAGTGAGTATCGGAAGAAATGCGCAAAGAGATATAGTTGGATCGTATAAGAAATTAGCACCGAAACAACCATGGTTTATGGTCGGGTATTTAGGTGTTGCGAGTGCCTTTCTGATTCTAAGCTTCTACAGTGTCGTAGCTGGCTGGGCGTTGTACTACTGGTGGAGATATGTAACAGGTGCAATGACCGAGATGCCGGACATTGGATTTGGTGGATCCTTTGAGGCTTTTATATCACAGGATTATGCGCCATTATTCTGGCATGCGCTTTTCATGGGGATTACCATGTTTATCGTATTAGTCGGAGTAAAGAAGGGAATAGAGCTAGCCAATAAAATATTAATGCCGATTTTAGCATTAATGATGGTTGCGCTGGCGATTTATAGTGTGACATTGCCTGGCGCAGGTGAAGGACTTGCTTTTCTTTTTCAGCCGGATTGGTCTGTATTAGATGACCCTTCTGTCTATATTGCTGCATTAGGACAAGCCTTCTTTTCACTAAGTTTAGGTGTTGGTACGATGATGACGTACGGAAGTTATTTAACGAAACAACATCAGTTACCAGGTGCGACAGTGGGAATTGGTGTGATGGATACTTTATTCGCGATCATTTCAGGTATTGTCATTTTCCCAGCTGTATTTGCCTTTGGCATTGACCCTAGTTCTGGACCACCACTTGTATTTATCACATTACCGGAAATTTTTTATCAAATGAATTTCGGTGGTGTTATTGGTTTGGTATTTTTTACAGCATTAAGCTTAGCGGCGATCTCTTCTTCGATTTCATTGCTAGAAGTACCGGTTGCCTATTTGATGCGTGCGGCTAATATGTCGAGAAAATTAGCATCACTTATTGTTGGACTCGTGATTTTTGCATCAGGTGTCACAGTTTCCTTAGGAATGGGAAAATGGAGTGGTATCACCCTAATTGGCGATCGCAACATCTTAGATTCGATGGACTTTCTATCATCCAATGTGTTCTTACCAATTGGGGGAGTAACGATGGCATTATTTGTCGGTTGGTATTTTACCAAACAAGAGGCGTTGGAGGCATCGGATTTAACGAATAATCCAATTGGTAGTCTCTGGTATGTACTAGTGAAATTTATTGCACCATTCATCATTGCTATCATTTTCTTAAATTCGCTTGGAATTGTATAATAGCGGGAGAGGGGATGAGCGATTATGGCGATTACCAATCAGCAGATTTTACGAAAGATAATAGCCGAATGTGAACAAGCATTAAACAATGATAGTAAAGTACGAGAGCATGCGAAAGCAGTGCAATCTTTAACAGATTTATTATTGGATCAGGATAAGAGTGCGCCGGCTCAATCTACGAGCTCAATTGATGATTTAGAGTGGCAGAAAATGGTGGGACAACCTGCGCCGAAACCACCGATAAAACAAGAGAAAAAGGCGGAAGATGACGGTGCTAATGGAGATTCACTACTTGACTTTTAAATAGGGAGTGGAGATACAGATGAAAATCTTTTTATTATTAGGTATTCTAAATGGTTTTCTAGCCGTGGCTCTGGGAGCTTTTGGTGCTCATGGTCTAGAAGGTAAATTATCAGAGAAGATGCTTGCTACGTGGGAAAAAGCAGTACAATATCAGATGTTTCATACTGTCGCCTTACTTGCAACAGGTTTATTAATGCCTAAAATTACGTCTGGAAGTATCGTGTCAGCAGGCTGGTTTTTCTTTGCGGGGATCATTTTGTTCTCTGGCAGTCTCTATATCTATGCCACAACCCAGATCAAAACATTTGCGATGATTACACCAATTGGCGGACTGGCATTTTTAGTCGGCTGGGTGTTGTTAGGCTATGCCGTAATTAAGTATATCTAGCTTTTTATGACCCTTTGCTACCACCAAAGGGTCATTGTTTTTACCTATAGAAAAAGTATAAGAGCCATAATTCCGAGGATGCCAATACCTCGTAATATAAATTGCGAAAAGAAATATGAATGCCCCTTTTTCCACTCTTTCCAAGCTTCGATAAATAAATTTATACTTAAACTTGCTAAAGCAATCACCCCTAGCAAAGTCGATTGATTTTGCCATGCAAGTATAATGAATACGAGTGTCAAACTAAAACATGCAACCGTTATTTCATCGATTGAAGCTTTTTTCTTCACGATCTTTACCTCCATAAAAAAGACACAAGCAATTACTTGTGTCTGGGCTGTTGAAGTTATTCTTTGTCCACGTTAGGAAAGTAATTTACAGTAAAGTAGGTACTCAGGCTTTCGCCACAGTTTGCGATAAGCTTTAGCGTGGTGAATAGTTTACGTTACCTGGATTTTGATTATATGGATAGTCATAATTTATCTCTTCATCGAATGTAATATAATCTAAGTATACCATTAATAACACATAACGCTTACCTGTTTCTGCATCACTTAAAATAATGTGATCACGGCCTGCTGCTTCAATAGTTCCTTTAAACACTTTTGCATTCCAGCGGTCATTGTTTTCGAACGTCATGTATACGGTAGCCCTTTTGCCTTTGTTTAAGCGAAGGATGTTTTCAATATAGGATTCCTCTGCCGGAAGCATACCAGGTACGTCTGAAACAGATGGCTGCTGTTGTTGTCCATTTCCAATCGGTCCTCCTGACTGTGCCATCTGCCCCATCTGACCCATCTGTCCAAGTTGATCCATCCGTGGCATATGTCCATATGGATACTGATATCCTCCATAACCGCTTTGCATACCATAATAGCCTTGTGGCGTATATGGCTGCATATTTACAGGTTGCTGTTGGTTCTGATTTTGATTTTGACTCATCGATAAAAGACTCCTTTCTATAATCGGAAATATGCTCGTGCTTTTTCCGCATTCCTACTAGCCATCTATATGCATTTTGTTTCGTAAACATGCATAAAGAAAAACACACGGCAAATACCGTGTGTTTAGACAGCTAAATAAGCTGGAATCTCATCTGTTTTTAATATATTGCCAACATAGAATGGTCCGAACTCACCATATCGTGCACTGACAACATCAAACCGCATTTCATAGACAATTTTTTTTAGTTGTAGCACGTCTTTTGCGAATAACGTTACACTCCACTCCCAATCATCAAAGCCCATAGAACCGGTAATGATTTGTTTGATTTCACCAGCATATTTTCTGCCCGTCAAACTATGCTCATACATTAATTGACGGCGTTCATCCATCGGTAGCATATACCAGTTATCATTACCTTCACGACGCTTGTCCATCGGGTAGAAACAAATATGATCCCATTGTGGCAACTTCGGTTTCAAGCGTGCGCGAACACCAGGATTGTCTTCAGGGTTGTCATTTTCTTTCGACATATATTTGGATAGTTCTACAACTGAAACATAAGAATAGCTTGGCGTTGTGAACTCAGCAAATTTTGATTTATTAAAACGCAATTCGATTTCTTCTAGTTCTTTCATTGTTGGGCGAAGAATCATTAATATGATATCTGCTTTTTGTCCCATTATAGAGTAGAACGCATGACTGCCATCACGTGCTTCTGATACTTCTTCCCATTCACGGAGCATCTTCTGTAATTCATCGACTGCTTCTTTGCGCTCCTGTTCAGAAGCCTTTTTCCATTTTGTCCAATCTATTTTACGTAAATCGTGTAAACAGTACCAACCATCCATTGTTTCGACTGCTTCTGGCATTTTGATTCACTCCTTAGAATTGATTCTTTCGTTTTAATATAACATATTTGGGGAAAAATACTTATTGAAATGCTGTGTCAAATAACAAATTTTTACAGAAAAATGAACATTTTTAAAAATTTTAATAATGAAACGCATTCATTTTGGTTCCTACTTTCATTATTACACAAAAACGCGTATCATATAATACAGATAATAATTTGGAGGGTTATAACATGAGCGATTTATTTGCGGATATTAAAAGTAGATTAGAAGGAAATGCTCGAAAAATCGTGTTTCCTGAAGGTTTAGACGAACGAATTTTAACTGCAGCAAGCATGTTGAAAAAAGATGGATTAGTTGAACCTGTATTAGTCGGTATACATGAAAAAGTGGAACAGAAGGCGAAGGAGCTAGGTGTTGCTATCGATGGAGTGGAAATTCTCGATCCAAGCACTTACGCTGAATTTGACGAAATGGTTACGTCTTTCGTGGAACGCCGTAAAGGGAAAGCTACAGAAGAAGATGCACGTAAGATGTTATTGGATGAAAATTATTTTGGTACGATGCTTGTTTACATGGGCAAAGCAGACGGTTTAGTAAGTGGTGCGGCTCATTCTACAGCTGACACAGTACGCCCAGCATTACAAATTATCAAGACGAAAGAAGGTATTAAGAAAACTTCTGGCGTCTTTATTATGGTGCGTGAAGAGGAGAAGTATGTTTTCGCAGACTGTGCGATCAATATTGCACCAGACAGTCAAGACTTAGCAGAAATCGCAGTCGGCAGTGCCGAAACCGCAAAACTGTTTGATATTGACCCTCGCGTTGCAATGCTTAGCTTCTCAACAAAAGGTTCAGCAAAATCTGAAGAAACAGAGAAAGTTGCCGAAGCAGTTAACATCGCAAAAGAAAAAGCTCCGGAATTAACATTAGATGGCGAATTCCAATTTGATGCTGCTTTTGTACCATCCGTAGCAGAGAAAAAAGCACCGGGCTCTGTTTTGAATGGTGACGCAAATGTCTTTGTATTCCCGGGCCTTGAAGCTGGTAACATTGGCTACAAAATTGCCCAACGCTTAGGTGGCTTTGATGCAGTTGGTCCAATTCTGCAAGGACTTAACCAGCCTGTGAATGACTTATCACGAGGATGCAGCAGTGAAGATGCTTATAAATTAGCACTAATCACCGCAGCACAAGCATTAGACGCACAGTAGATTTCTACTGTGCTTTTTGCTATATTAAGGGGAGAAAGGAGAATAGATATGAAACCCGACAGCCCCATTTTATTGCAACAATATCGGGCACTCCTAGAACTCCTTCCAGAACAACATCCTGAGTACCCAAGCATTATCAACCATTTCCGGCGCCAAGAAGCTGGACAAGCTGGAGAAGACAACCTCGCCTATTACCTCAATCAAGCACAGGTCCCATCTCTAACATGTATCAAAAGGTTACGACTCGAACACCACAGTGCATTCCAACTCGATTGGCTCGTTCTTGGATTAGGATTCCGAGTTATATTTGAAGTGAAAAGTCACACAGGAGAAATCTATTTTGATGCAAAATCCCATCAGTTGACACGTATCATAGACGGCATCAAAGAAGGTTTTGACGATCCGCTTTTGCAAGTCGATCGCCAATATGCTAATTTACGATCCTATTTTACCGCTCACAACATCGACCAATTACCAACTTATCGCTTCGCAGTTTTTGTCAATCCTAACGCGATCCTCCGTTTACATGACTATCCTGAATATCAACGCGTACTAACATCCCAAAGAGTGCCAGCAATTTTAGAAAATTTAGCAGAAAAGCACCCTCCCGTTATTTCCAAAGAAGCAAACCAACAAATCGAACAATTTTTAGTGGAAAATCATCGTGAGCGTGCGATTTCGATACTAGAAAAACACGCCATTTTGTGGGATGATTTACACAAAGGATTACCATGCCCCACATGTAACAAACGGTCCATGCGAAGAGAGCGAATGCGTTGGCAATGTCCTTTTTGTCGAACGAGAAGTACCGATGCACACGAAAAGCTGTTATACAAAATCGCATTATTATCGAATAATAGAGTGACAAAGCAGTTAGCACAAAACATGATGCAAATGTCATCATCAGAAGCAACTCGAAAATTAATTGTTAGAGCGGGATATATAAAATATGGAGTAAAAAAAGGAGCTTACTACTCACACCCTGATATATTAGCCGTAACGAAAAATAGAAGTGGCCATAAAACTTGGAAAAGTGGCCATAAAAGTATCAAAAGTGGCCATAAAACATAAGAAAGTGGCCATAAAACATAGAAAAGTGGCCATAAAAGTATCAAAAGTGGCCATAAAAAGGAGCCACGCATATGATCTCATTCAAAAAAATAATCATGCACCGGTTGAAAATGCCGCTTAAGTATCCGTTTGCGAACAGTAGCACAACGATTACAGAAAAGGATATCATCATTACCGAGCTTCATGATCAAGATGGAATCATCGGTTACGGCGAGTCTGTAGCCTTTGATTCACCGTGGTACACAGAAGAAACGACAGATACAGTGCAATATATGATGGAACATCACCTTTGGCCATTGATCAAAAAGCAGCAGATCAATCATCCGACAGAACTCAAGCTTCACAACATTCGCCGTAACCATATGGCAAAAACTGCTATCGAAGGAGCAGTGTGGGATCTCTATGCGAAGCGAACGCAACAACCACTTTATCAGGCAATCGGAGGGACAACCAACCAAATACCAGTAGGAGCAGCGATTGGCTTCCAATCCACCGATGAGCAACTTATTGAAAAAATTGCACAAGCACTAGAGCAAGGCTATCAGCGAATCAAACTAAAAATAAAGCCGGAAAACGACTTGCACACATTAGAAACAGTGCGCAACCATTTTCCGACAACACCACTAATGGTCGATGCCAATTCTGCATATACAATCAACGACATCGACCACCTTAAAAAAATGGATCCATACCATTTAATGATGATTGAACAACCGCTAGCATCTGATGATTTCATCGATCATGCCAAACTCCAGCATGAAATCAACACACCCATTTGTCTTGATGAAAGCATTCATACTCTAGCAGATGTTCAAACAGCGATTTCACTCAATAGTTGTAAAATCATTAGTATTAAATTAGCAAAAGTCGGTGGTTTCACAAATGCGATTAAGATTCATGACTATTGCCAAGAACACAACATTCCTGTTTGGTGTGGCGGAATGTTGGAAGCAGGAATCGGGCGCGCCCAATCATTGGCGTTAGCAACATTACCGAACTTCACGCTACCCGCAGACCCAGGAGCATCCAACCGTTATTGGCATCAAGATATTATCACTCCAGAGGTTGAAGTCCAAAATGGTTATGTTACGCTGCCAAAAAGGCCAGGAATCGGCTACGATCTCAACCTGCCCACAACGGATCAAAAAGTGCTCACTTAAGTGCTTTTTGATTCCGCTCTACCATTTGTTTCATCCTTTTTTCAAAAATAGCTAACTCATCACCAGCTAAGTCAGTGTACTGTACATCTCCTAACAAACGCAAAACTCGATCTATGCTGTCCTCGACTGTTAACTCCTTACCAAGCAACTCTGACAAGGACCTCATCGTATCAGGCTCCACGTCCGGATACGCAAACCGCTCATCATCAATCGAACGTCCCACACGATAAAAATCACGAACTAACTCAGCACGTGCTGCTCCACTACCACGTACACAAATATAAATTTGCACTGCAATTCCTTTCTTGACCCGACGTTGTGAAATACCAGCAAATTTTTTGCCACCAATACTCAAATCATAATCACCAGGACAATACGATCCAACGACTTCAAACGCTTCAATTCCATCCGTAAGATCTGCATACATATCCTGGACAAACGCCGTCATCAGCTCATACCCGGAATGAATCCCCATTTCATCCAAATCCGGCACCACAAACGAGAAATTCAAGACATCCCGATCGAGCACCACTGCAAGACCACCTGAATTCCGAACGACAACATCAAACCCTTTTTCTTGTAAAAAAACGACTGCTTCGTCCACGGCTGGCAAGCGACTATCGATAATGCCAAGAACAACCGTGTTGTCATGGACCCAGAATCGACACGCAGCCTTGTTACTGCTTCGCCCTATCGATTCACACAACGTATCATCGACTGCGAATGATGCCATCGCTGTTCCTAGCACCTCCGGATCACTATGGTCAATCACTCTTATTTGTTTATCTTTAAAAAATTGCTTCCAATCTTTCATTATTATCCTCCAAACCTTTTCGTTCACCTAAAACTATATTATACTAATAGTAAGAAAAAAGAGGAAGGTATTTGCCATGGCTTATAAAGATGAAAAGTTACACGAGGAGAAGGTATTTAAAGATCCAGTCCATCGCTATGTCCATGTTCGTGATCGAGTGATCTGGGATTTGATCGGCACCAAAGAATTCCAGCGACTGAGACGGATCAAGCAATTAGGCACATCTTTTTTAACCTTTCACGGAGCAGAACATAGTCGTTTTAATCATTCATTAGGAGTTTATGAAATTGTCCGTCGAATACTCATCAATTTTGAGGACAGGCCTAACTGGAATCATGAAGAACGATTGCTCTGTTTATGTGCCGCATTGCTTCATGATTTAGGACATGGGCCGTTCTCTCATTCGTTCGAGAAAGTCTTTAAATTAGATCACGAGGATTTCACGAGAGCAATTATTCTTGGTGATACCGAAGTAAATCAAGTATTAACAAATATTAGTATTGAATTTCCACAAAAAGTTGCCGATGTTATTAATAAGACCTATCACGACAAATTAGTAGTAAGTTTGATATCGAGTCAGATTGATGCGGACCGGATGGATTACTTACAGCGTGATGCCTATTTTACTGGGGTTAGCTATGGCCACTTTGATATGGAGCGGATTTTGCGTGTTATGCGACCGGTAGAAGACCAAGTCGTGATCAAGGAATCGGGTATGCATGCAGTTGAGGATTATATTATGAGCCGTTACCAGATGTATTGGCAAGTCTATTTCCACCCGGTTACTCGTAGTGCTGAAGTGATTTTGACGAAGATTTTACACCGTGTCAAAGCATTATATGACGGGGGATACACGTTTAAAGTGGAGCCGACGCCATTTGTATCTTTCTTCAAGGAAGAAGTGTCACTGGAAGATTACATTAAGTTGGATGAAGCGGTAGTCTTGTATTATTTCCAAATGTGGTCGGAAGAAGATGATCCGATTTTAAGTGATTTGGCCTATCGTTTTATCAATCGTCGTTTGTTTAAATATGCCGAATTTAATCCAAATTTGCAAATGAATGAATGGATGGAGTTGTATCAACTGTTCCGCGATATTGACCTAGATCCAGACTATTATTTAGTAGTAGATTCCTCCTCCGATTTGCCGTATGATTTTTACCGGCCAGGAGAGGAAGAAGAACGGTTACCGATTCATTTGCTAATGCCAAATAAGGAATTACGTGAATTATCTCGTCAGTCTGATATTGTAGAGGCGATATCAGGGAAGAAACGGACCGATCATAAGTTATATTATCCAAAAGATTTAATCGAAAAGTTGCCAGAGGATAGACCGGAGAAACAGCAAATAAAGAAAATTTTACATAAACAAGAAAGCTAAAGAAACTGGGGTGTTTTCATTGCTAGATAATCATGCAAAGCTTGTAAAAGTGATCGCAGCATCGGAAGGAATTGTCGGGCGCAAAAAGTTGCAAAAAATCATTTACATCATGAAAAAACTTGGACTACCTTTTGAAGAAAAGTATACGTTCTATTTTTACGGGCCGTATTCTGAAGAGTTAAGTTTGCGCATTGAGGAGATTACTAACCTAGGTTTTGTCTCAGAAGTAAGAGAAAAGAAGAGCAATTATTATCAATATCGATACCAAGTAACAGAGCAGGGAGAAGATTTTCTCAAACATTCCAACACCGAGCTGCCATTAGAACAGTCGCTTTTGCAGGAGATGAAAGAACAGAGCTCACGCTTTTTGGAGCTTGTTAGTACGATGCTATATTTCGATCATTTACCAAAGCCTGAGATCGAACAAAAGGTACAAGAAGTGAAAAAGAAGTCGAACTATACACCAGAGGATATCAAAGAAGCCTGGGCATTTATCGATAGATTGCAAAAATAACCCTGTGATGGGTTATTTTTGTTTGCAATTATATGTTGTTATTCTGCTCATTTAACAATTGATCTAGCTTACTTTCGATTCGTTCTAATTGTTTCTTTTTCCTTCCAAAACGAAATATCAATAGGATTAAAATCATAATGATGCTTAGAAATAGGATAAACGAAATAAGAGCGAACAACATATCGCCACCTTGCAATCCACCTATATCCGCGTAAAGCAAATAAAACACATCCTTTTATTCCTAGTATATCAACTAAAGGATAATAATGGAAGTGGATGGGCGTCAAATCCGAATACGCATCAATCGATTAACCGCTTGCCGCCAACACCATAATTTCGTTTGTCAATATCCTCGACAAACACCACAACTTTTTCTCGAGATGCCCCTGTTGTTTCTACAACTGCATCTGTTACTTTTTCAATTAAAGCTTTGCGCTGTTCATCTGTTCTGCCTTCTAGCATTTGTACTGTTACGTATGGCATATGTATTCTCTCCTTCTGTTATGGGATATCGATATTATTGTATCGTAAAAACAAAAAGAGGGAAACACAGAAGATGAAAACTCAGTTTTAAACATGCTACAATAATAAGTAAAATAAGTAGGAGGATGGATTGTCATGAGTGAAGAAAAAAAGAAATCCAATCAATTTACGATCATGAAGGACGATTCCACGGATGGTCATGGCGGATATGGTGTCGGGTCGATTAGTCTAGAAAATATCTCCCCAGTGATTATCGATCCGAATGAAGATCGTGCTTTTGTTGATATGGGAGCGATGCACGCAAGAAGTGAAGTAGAACGTCGTGTGAAGTTTCTTCCGAATAAAGAAGATGTGCCAAACGGTAAACTGTACTGGATTGTTTGGGTTACGGTTGAACGTGGAGAAATCGGTCCTTATTATCATGGTGTAACAGGATGTGAAATCCGTGTCGACCGTTCGATCAAACGTGCTTATAAATCAATGCCAGAGCATGTCAATCATATGGATAAATCGATGAAAGGACATGTGATTGTCGAGCATATGGATGAGAAGTCACAAAAGTTACTCGCTGATTTCTTACGTGAATTTGATCCAGAGATGTGGAAAAATTCATCCGATGAATTAAAGCAAGCTTTACCAGAATAATGAACATTTTGTGAACATTATCTGAAAATGAGCGATTATACTTGTCCTAAGAGATCAATTTTTTATAAAATATACACACATGGTAACTCTTCGTTACTAGGACCGGAAAAGGCTGGGCGTTTGCCCAGCCTTTTTCCGTTCTATTGCTCATCTTCTCCTGTCCACATCCATTCCCACCAATTCTCTAGCAGGCGGTCTTCCGGGATCATCTCATCCAATTCTTCAGGATGCTCATGCTCATCATCTAAATGGGCGGTACAATACCTTGTTGGCTCTGTTCCTCTGACAAATGACATCGTGTGTGTCTGTCCACATCCATCTGCTGCCAGGAAACCTGTATTTAAATCAATCGATGCCTCCACCACATTGTCAGGTTTTACGATATGTTCTTCAGGTAAATTTTTATGAGCTGATTCCATAAAACTTGCCCAAACTTCCTTTGCATACTGCTGTTCACTAGTTCGTACAATTTCGCGATTATCATCATAACCAACCCAAACGCCAGCAGTCAGGGCAGGGGTAAATCCCATCATCCAATTATCGACATTGGTTGTTCCAGATTTTCCAGCATATTCATGTGTCAGCTTATCGGCGATTGAAGCACCAGTCACACTCATATAGCCGTTTAATTCTTGCTCAAACATTCCTTTCATCATGTCAGCGAGAATATAGGCATATTCTTTTCGCAATACTTGCTTATCATCTTGTTTAGAGAATGGATTCCATCCTTTATTCTCTGACTGTTCTTCCTCTCGGTCGTACAACACTTCTCCATACGCGTCGGTCACCTTTGTAATCGTATGGCTTTCGACATCTAGACCGCCATTTGCTATCATGCTGTATCCTGTCACCATCTCCCGCATCGTTACCACCTCTGTTCCTAATGCTAATGATGCGACTGGCTCCAGTTCACTATTAAATTTAAATTTATTTTTGACTGTTCGTGCAAACCGTTCCGGTGTTACATATAAATTCGTTTTAACAGCAAATATATTGTCAGAAAGCGCTATTGCTTGGGCCATTGTAATCGGTTGGTTGGCATAATAATCATTATAGTTACTAGGCTGATAGCTTTTGCCATCCGCTAACTCAAAAGTAGTCGGTTTACTCATTAAGGTAGTGGCAGGCGTCATCCCATTTTCTAAAGCTGTATAATAAAGAAACGGCTTAAAAGCAGACCCTGGCATTCTTTTTGCTTGTGTTACCCTGTTAAAGGAAGAATCTTCATAATCCCTGCCACCAAGCAGAGCGGTAACACCTCCTGTATCTGGATCCATTGCCATTGCACCAACTTGAATTTCTGAGTCGCTATCGATCGCTTCAGAAGCTTGTTCCATTGCTTGTTGCTGTTTCAAGTCTAATGTCGTATAAACTTGGTAGCCTCCTGAACGAATGTCTTCGATGTTTACATCCAGCAATTCTTGCAATTCCTTTACAACGACATCCTGAAAATACGGTGCGACACTTTTGCTAGCAATATCACGATCCTCTGAAAAAGATAATTCTTCATTCATGGCTGTTTCATATTCGCTATCATTGATCACGTTTTCCTCATGAAGATTGCTTAAGATTAATTCTTGTCTGTTTTTCGCATTATCTAAGTTATGAAATGGCGAGTAGTGAGACGGCCCCTTCGGTATTCCTGCTAACATCGCAGCTTCGGCCCAACTAAGATCAGCTGCAGATTTATCAAAAAAGTACTTACTCGCAGCTTCGATACCATACGCACCATGTCCGTAATATATCGTATTTAAATATCCTTCTAACAGCTCGTCCTTATCATAAAACATTTCTAATCGAATTGTATAAAATGCCTCATATAATTTCCGTTTCCATGTTTTATCATGTGTAAGAAAAAGATTTCGAGCATACTGCTGTGTAATCGTACTTGCCCCTTCTTTCAGAGACAACGTCTTAATATCCTTCCAAATTGCTCCGACTAATCGTTTAAAATCAAATCCGAAATGATCATAAAAATGTTGATCCTCTGTTAAGACCGTTGCCTGCTCCAAGCGGTCATCTATTTCAGCAAGGGGTACCCAGTATCTTTTTTCTGAACCATACTCCTCTCCGATCACTTCTTCTGTATTACTATAATAAATCGTATTCTGCGGTCGTTCTAAGGACGGTGGACCAAGTAAAAAGCTAGCAATCAACAGTACTGCAATACAAGACCCCATCATTAATACTAGAAAAAAACTAAACTTCAATAACCGTCTCTTTCTCTTCCTGCGTCTATATCTACGCCTCACCGGACCACACCTCCACTTCTTATGTCATTAAGAAGCAATTTATCATCATTAGCATTATGGATAAAAAAAACCGGTGATAAACATACAAGATGGAAGAATTACTTGATTTTTTACGGAAAAACTCTAGAATAGTATTGTTTACTACTAAAATAATTATTTGTACGCATAGATGGAGGAGCGATCCAGATGGGTTTATGGTTTACCGAGAAACAAACAGACAACTTTGGGATTACTGCAAAAATTAAGCAAACCTACCATACAGAACAAACGGCTTTTCAAAAACTGGACATGGTTGAAACGGCAGAATGGAACAACATGCTGTTATTGGATGACATGGTAATGACAACAGAGAAAGATGAATTTGTCTATCACGAAATGGTTGCACATGTGCCACTGTTTACACACCCCAATCCGAAAGAAGTACTAGTTGTAGGTGGTGGTGACGGTGGGGTGATTCGTGAAATTTTAAAGCATCCTTCTGTTACAAAAGCAGTACTGGTAGATATCGATGGAAAGGTCATTGAATATTCTAAAAAATATCTACCGTCGATCGCAGGGAAATTAGATGATCCGCGTGTGGAGGTACGTGTAGCAGATGGCTTTATGCACATCGCCGAAAGTGAAAAGGCGTACGATGTCATTCTTGTCGATTCTACTGAACCAGTAGGGCCAGCTGTTAACCTTTTTACTAAAGGCTTTTATGCAGGGATCTCAAAAGCATTAAAAGATGACGGTATTTTTGTGGCACAAACCGATAATCCTTGGTTTAAAGCAGAATTAATTCGCCAAGTATATGCAGACGTGAAAGAAATTTTTCCTGTTACCCGCTTGTATACAGCGAATATTCCAACTTATCCAAGTGGATTGTGGACATTTACGATCGGTAGTAAAATTCATGATCCATTAAAAGTAAAAGAGGAACGCTTTTTTGAAATAGACACGAAATATTATACAAAGCAGCTGCATCATGCTTGTTTTGTTTTACCGAAATTTATAGAAGATTTAACTGTTTAGAAGGGGGTAGCTTAATGCGATTTGACGAAGCCTATTCAGGAAAAGTATTTATTATGACGCGCCCGGATTTTGAAGAGGCAGATGTCATCCTTTATGGGATGCCAATGGATTGGACAGTCAGCTTCCGTCCGGGGTCACGTTTTGGCCCTAACCGAATTCGGGAAGCATCGATTGGTCTGGAGGAGTATAGCCCCTATTTAGACCGTCATTTAGAAGAAGTGAACTATTTTGATGCAGGTGATATTCCACTCCCTTTTGGTAATCCAAAACGGAGCCTAGAGATGATTCGGGATTATATCGATCAAATTTTAGCTCAAGGGAAATTCCCATTAGGCCTAGGCGGCGAACACCTTGTCAGTTGGCCGATTATCGAAGCAGTTTATGAAAAATACCCAGATCTTGCGGTCATCCATATTGATGCCCATGCAGATTTGCGTGAGGAATATGAAGGTGAGCCATTATCTCATTCGACACCAATTCGCAAAGTCTGTGAAAAAATCGGACCCGATAATGTCTTTTCCTTCGGGATTCGTTCTGGTGATCGTGATGAGTTTCGTTATGCCAAAGAAAGTGGAATGTATATGGCGAAATTTGATGTAGCTGAACCGTTAGAGCAGATGTTGCCAAAATTAGCGGGTCGTCCCGTTTATGTTACCGTAGATATTGATGTATTAGATCCCTCTTTTGCACCTGGTACAGGGACTGCGGAGGCAGGAGGGATTTCGTCGAAAGAATTATTGGCAGCTATTCATTTGATTGCTCGGTCAGATGTGCATGTCGTCGGAGCAGATCTTGTCGAAGTAGCACCAAACTATGACCCAACGGAACAGACTGTAATTGCAGCGAGCAAGTTTATCCGAGAAATGTTGTTAGGTTGGGTAAAATAGGTCACACGAGATGTAAACTATGACGTAAATATGATAAAATAGGTTACAGTTTATATTGGATTAGGGGATATTACATGAAAAGGAATCAAATCGTGAGAGATTTTTTGTTGAATGAGACAGAGATGCCGTTACATGTCGTATATCAGCAGTTGAAAGGTCAGCCCAATGAAATAGAAGATATGAGTGAGATTTGCTTAGAAAGTAAAGGTGCAGCAAATCAATGTGCCGCGATGGAATATTTGTATGCCAATGGTTTATTTCCTGAATTAAAGCTCTTGATTGAAAAGACAGAATATGCTACTAACAAGCTAGTTCGTAAAACATCACGAATTTATCAAATCATGTATGATCGGAAAACACTAAGAGCTAAACAACTGAAGCCAGATGCACCAGCAAAATATATCAAAGCCGTAAATCGATTGAGGATAAATGATGAGGAGTACTCTCTGAAAATACTTCGTGATCTTGTTCATATTTTCTGTTACTTTGATATGCATCAATATGGCAAAATTGGGACGTTTAATCAATCGATTAAAAGAGATCTTCTCCATGTAAAAGATCCATTATTGTATAATTTATTAGAATCGAGATTGAATGAGACGTTATTTATTTATCATTGGAAGCGAAATGAACTGATTTTGTCACGAAAGTATGGGTATCAGTTATTAACAGACACCAATAATCCATGTAAAAAAATAGATATTCATAACATTTTGGCACAAGGTTACTTATTTGAAAGCTATGATCAGGCTATGTACCATGTTTCTGTTGCAATGGAAATTGCTAGTGAATTGCAATATGAACGAGCGATGTATGGTTTGAAAAACTTCACCTTGCCTTTTATCGCCGCTTATTATAAAAAGACAGTAGGTGTCACAAGTGAAGACCAGGCAGAGCAAGCCCATATTGCTTTGGCAGAAAATGAACTAGACAAATGTATCCGTATATTAGAAAGTTTCGAGCAACTTACCCCTTTTCAACAATATTATTTAGGACGAGCTAAGCAAGATAAGTATTTATTACGCACATCTTATCAACGTTTTATTGAAGAACGTGATGATTATTTTTATGCGAGATTACCTCTTGAGGCGTTAAACGCCCTTGATCAATAGAAGGATGAATTAAATGAATAAATCTTCCGTATCGATTAAAATGACGATGGAAATTACCGAACTAGGAAACAAAGATGTTACGGTTGTTGAAGAAAAAGGTCACTTATTGGAGAAAGATAATACTACTGTATTGAAATTTAGTGAAACAAACGAAAATAATGAACAAACCAATTCCTTGATTACGATTCAACCGGACCAAGTTAGTGTGAAAAGGTCTGGAGCAGTATCGATGCTACAAAAGTTTCAAAGCAAGCAAATAACTGAAAATGTTTATCGGCATCAGTTTGGTACGATGCATATGGAAACTGAAACAGATCAAATAGTATACCAACCACCTGTTGCAAATCAAGATGGTAAATTATTCATCAGTTATCGAACCAGTTTGAATGGGGAAACACCGAGACGTCATCGCTTAACGATTAGCTTAGCAAAAGAAAATTAATGGAGGTTATTGTATGAACGTGATGCAAAAGATGCAGGAAAATTTAAAGGCAGAAATAAAGTGTGCGGTCCTGTCGGCAGAGTTGGCAACGGAAGCAGAAATTCCTGTTGTTGTCCTAGAGCAACCGAAGGACAAAGCGCACGGTGATTATGCAACGAATATCGCGATGCAACTGGCTAAAGTCGCTAAAAAGGCACCACGCCAAATTGCAGAAGACATTGTTGCACAATTAGATCAATCGAAAGCTTCAATTAAAAGTGTTGATATCGCGGGCCCAGGATTTATCAATTTTTTCATCGACAATCAGTACTTAACAAATTTAATTCCAACTATTTTAGAACAAGCTGAAAGCTACGGAGCATCAAACACTGGTAATGGCGAAAAAATTCAAGTAGAGTTCGTATCAGCAAACCCAACAGGAGACTTGCACCTTGGTCATGCTCGTGGTGCTTCTGTCGGTGATGCACTGTGCAATATTTTGGCTAAAGCAGGCTATGATGTGCAGCGTGAATATTACATTAATGATGCTGGTAATCAAATTAATAACCTAGCGTTATCCGTACAAGCTCGTTTCATGCAAGCACTCGGGGAAGATTTTCCAATGCCAGAAGACGGTTATCATGGTGCCGATATTATCGGAATTGGAGAAACGTTAGCAAAGGAACATGGAGAAGCGTTGTTGGAAAAAACAGAAGAAGAGCAGCAATCCTTTTTCCGTGAATATGGATTGAAATTCGAATTAGATAAATTAGCAGAGGATCTAGCACAATTCCGTGTAACCTTTGATAATTGGTTCTCCGAAACATCCTTATATGAAGAAAACAAAATTGTCCCGGCAATTGAATTATTAAAAGAAAAAGGCTATATCTATGAACAAGATGGTGCGACATGGTTCCGCACAACGGATTTCGGAGATGATAAGGATCGTGTTCTAGTCAAGCAAGACGGTTCTTATACGTATTTGTCACCAGATATCGCTTATCATAAAAATAAGCTTGATCGCGGCTTTGATAAGTTGATTAACATTTGGGGTGCAGACCACCACGGTTATATCCCAAGAATGCGCGCAGCGATCCAAGCATTAGGTTATGATGCCGATACATTAGAAGTGGAAATCATTCAAATGGTCAACCTTTTCGAAAATGGTGAAAAGGTAAAAATGAGTAAACGTACTGGTAAAGCAGTAACATTAAGAGAGTTAATGGAAGAAGTAGGGATTGATGCGATGCGTTATTTCTTCGTTATGCGTTCAGCTGACTCTCATCTAGACTTTGATATGGACTTAGCCAAGTCAGAGTCTAACGATAACCCAGTTTATTATGTGCAATATGCGCACGCACGTATTTGTACGATGCTGAAGCAAGCTGAAGAGAAGGGGATCAACTTTACAGATTATGATGCAACCATTTTGCAGTCTGAGAAAGCAGAAGATTTATTGAAAAAGCTGGGCGAGTTCACCCAAGTGGTAGCCGATGCAGCCCAAAACCGTACACCACATCGCATCACTCAATACATTTTTGATCTAGCAGCAAACTTACACAGCTTCTACAATGCCGAAAAAGTAATCAATGAAGATGATTTAGATGCAACAAAAGCACGACTCGCATTAATGCAAGCAGTTCGCATCACACTTGCAAACGGAATGAAACTAATCGGTGTCCACGCACCGGAAAGTATGTAAGAAAGGGCTAGTCATAAGTTTTAGTTAAAGACTTATGACTGCCCTTTTTCTTTTGAATAAACCTTTGGCACTAAATGCCAAATTTTAATCTTGAAGAAGCAAGGTTGTTACTTAAATAGAATTAAGTACCAAAATAAATGGTACAGAAGGAAAAATGGTACTTAAATTGCAATTAAGTACCAAAACTAATCATGCAGAAAAATATTTGGTACTTAGTGTATCTTGATTTAGTGCCAAACGTTATAGAGTGAATGAAATACGAAATGAAAGGTGCCCCAAACCAATCATAAAAAGATCCGGAATGGAATGCTAACCCATGACAGGATTCTAAGGTATAGCGGTTGGTGAGTGAGCCAAGTATCTGTCATTAATTTACTGTTGCTGATATCCGCATCATAGGCTTTGCGCATTTTCTGGTAAATAGGATGCTCATGGCTAACAATCAGGTTTAACTCTTGATTCAACTGCAGACTTCTGCGGTCGAAGTTGGCTGTACCTACATCACAAGTTTTTCGATCAAAAAATATCACTTTTGCATGAAAAAAGCCATCAACATAGAGATGAATGGTTGCACCATGTTCTTTCAGTTTTCTCAAATAAGGAAGAGCTGCAGCTTTAGCCACAATATGATCTGCTTTTTCTGGAATTAAGATGGTCACCTCAACACCTCTTACCAATGCAGCTATAAGAGCCTCTGCAAGTTGCCGGGTGGGTACAAAATAAGGAGAACCGATTTCAATTGATCGGTTTGCTTTCTTTATATACGCCAACAATGCTTTCTCCAATACATCCCCTTCCGTTGCTAATACCTGTACATCACCAGTTTGAGCATTTTGGCTAGTATTCGTTTCCCCCCAATCAATAGCAAAGCTGTTCTGTAACACCTCGCTAATTCCCCCAGCCATTCGCAAATGATAATCACGCCATCTTCCCAGTTTCACATCTTTGCCAACATATTCATTACCTAGATTAAAGCCGCCAATGTAGCTAATCTTCTGATCAATCACAAGCTCTTTACGATGATTCCGCTGTTGTAGATGGTAGAAAAAAGGAAAGCGCGGGGGATTCATTTTACGCATGAAAAATTTTTGGTCAAGCCATTTTTTTCGAAAATTAAAACTGCCAACCCAATCGGCTAACAACCTGACACGAACTCCTTCCGCATGTTTACGTGCGAGCAGGGTATAAAACTGGTTACTAATTCGATCATTACGAATAATAAAAAATTGCATATCAATTGACTCAGTGGCTTTCTCGATATCGGAAAGCATCGCCTCAAATAGAGAATTTCCGTCAGCAAACAATTCGACCTCTTCAGTAGTGGTCCGCCAATTCTGACTTTTATTACGATGGGAAACAAGAAAACGGCCAAGCTGGAAATCAATAATTAGTAAGAGAATAAAAAAGAAGATTATCCAAAGCATATATTTTTCCCTCATTTCTTCTTGTTACTATACCCAAAAAAGGTTAAAATCATAAGCAACATAATGGATGCGTTTTTCCTGATAATAAGTTAACATATAGAAGGACAGATAAATAAAAGAGGTGTTAATCGTGCAAAAATTAGTGTTTTTTGTAGGTGTAGCAGGAACAGGTAAAACAACAGTAGCAGAAAAAGTATCAGAAGATATCTCGTGTGCATTTCTTGATCGTGATACAGTTGGGGGACGTTTTGTAGAGCGTTTTCTAGAAATGAATGATCTAGATCCAAACGATCGTGATTCAACATTTTATAAGGAAAACCTTCGCGATTTAGAATATGATACAACGAAAGATATATGTATTGAAAACTTACGTGTTGGACAAAATGTTTTTATGATTTCACCGTTTACTGCAGAGTTAAGAAATAAAGAATGGATCGAAGAAGTCATTGCAGCAAGTGGTAAATCAAAAGAAGAGGTTGACGTGAAGGTTGTAGTTGTAACACTACAGGATATGGAGCAACAACGTAAACGAATTGAAGAGCGTGGTACAGACCGTGATACATGGAAGTTGGAAAATTGGGATTCTTATGAAACAAGAGTAGATTTCATACCAACCATTAATTGGGATATCCCAAAAGAAAATATCAACATTTTTGATAATTCCGGTGATTTAACGGAAGAAAAGGTTGATAAGCTGGTAAGTTTCATTCAAAAATAGCTTCCTTAAAGATTGTTGCAATTCAATTAACAAAGCCATATAATATGATGGTAGAACTTAACTAGTCAGTGAATTTGTTTACATAGATTAGATAAAAAGGAGTGCTAGAGCGTGAGTTTAAAGGACTTAACAAAAGAAAGAATAGATGAATTGGCAATGATTGATATTGCAACGTTAATATTAGAAGAAGAAAATAAAGCAATGGATTTCCGTGAAATCTTCGAACGTGTTGCAAAGCTAAAGGAATTATCCGAGACGGAAAAAGATGCCTGGATTTCGCAATTTTATACTGATTTAAATATAGATGGCCGTTTTATGACGAAAGGTTCTAACCTGTGGGGATTAAAAAGATGGTATCCGGTAGAAGAGATTGATGAAGACATTACTCCTGTACCGAAAAAGAAGAAAAAGAAAAAAGCGAAAAAGAAAAAAGCTCCAGTGGAACCATTGGAAGAAACAGAAGATCTTGATGAAACAGTTATTGGTGATGAGGATTTAACTGGTTTCGATGAGGATCTAGATACAGATGACATCGTGGATGATGATTTTGACTTCGATGATGATGATATCGAAGATGAAGTAGATGATGATTTTGACACAGATGACGAACTAGAAAAATAGTTCCATCAGAGTACTTGACTTTCCACAAGCTTCTGAGTAAAATTTTTATTGGGCTCCATAAATTAATGGAATTACACAGCGTTCCCCTGCTCAAGGGGAGCGCTTTTTATTTTTTAACAAGCAATTATTATTTAAAGTGTATGTTCAAAAAGGAGGACAAAAAGGGCAAAGCTGACGCAGAGATTCAATGCAATTTTTCCCGGACTTTTTGAACATCCCCTTAAATCATTTTTTTCATCAAGCTTAGTATGCCTACTACTATAAAAACAGAATACTAAGCAAAAGATAGAACAATTACAAAAGAAAGAGGGATACAGTGTGACGAAATATATCTTTGTAACTGGTGGTGTTGTTTCTTCCATTGGAAAAGGAATCACAGCAGCATCTCTAGGCCGCCTTTTAAAAAACAGAGGATTAAAAGTAACCATTCAAAAGTTCGACCCCTACATTAATGTTGACCCGGGAACGATGAGCCCTTACCAACATGGTGAAGTGTTCGTAACAGATGATGGTGCTGAAACAGACTTGGACTTAGGTCATTATGAACGATTTATCGACATCAACCTCAACAAGTATAGTAACATCACAACAGGTAAAATTTATTCAACGGTTATTAAGAAAGAGCGTCGTGGTGATTACTTAGG
This sequence comes from Gracilibacillus thailandensis, assembly GCF_010994055.1. Classification (NCBI taxonomy): domain Bacteria; kingdom Bacillati; phylum Bacillota; class Bacilli; order Caryophanales; family Bacillaceae; genus Gracilibacillus; species Gracilibacillus thailandensis. Next base: position 57,312 of record NZ_WJID01000014.1, read on the forward strand.
TGGAACTGTTCAAGTTATTCCGCATATTACGAACGAAATTAAAGACAAAGTATTTCAAGCAGGAAAGCAGACAAATGCAGATATCGTCATTACTGAAATTGGTGGTACTGTTGGCGACATTGAGTCATTACCTTTTATTGAAGCAATTCGTCAAATTAAAAGTAACATTGGCAGAGAGAATGTCATGTATATTCACTGTACATTAGTTCCTTATATTACAGCAGCTGGAGAATTAAAAACCAAACCAACCCAGCATAGTGTGAAGGAATTACGCTCTTTAGGTATCCAGCCTGATGTAATTGTATTGCGTACAGAGCATGAAATCAGCCAGGAAATGAAAGAGAAAATCGCATTATTCTGTGATATTGATGAAAAAGCAGTTGTTGAATCAGGTGATGCTGATACCCTTTATCATATCCCTTTAGCAATGCAGGAACAAAAACTGGATCAACTAACATGTGATCACTTTGGTTTAGACTGTGGTCCCGCAGATATGACTGAATGGAATCAATTAGTGGAAAGAGTACTGAACCTTTCGAAAAAAGTCACAATAGGACTTGTAGGTAAATATGTAGAATTACCAGATGCATATATCTCTGTTGTAGAAGCATTAAAACATGCAGGGTTCGCACATGATGCCGATGTCGATGTGAAATGGATTAACGCGGAAAAAGTATGCGCTGAGAATGTGGCAGAGGAATTAGCAGACGTTGATGGATTATTAGTACCAGGTGGCTTCGGCGATCGTGGTATAGAAGGGAAAATTGAAGCAATCCGTTTTGCACGTGAAACGAAATTACCTTTCTTAGGTATTTGCTTAGGAATGCAGTTAGCAACGGTTGAATTCGCACGTAATGTGTTAGGGTTAGAAGGTGCTAATTCAGCTGAAATTGATCCAAATACACCACACCCGATTATCGACCTTTTACCAGAGCAAAAAGATATTTCCGACCTTGGCGGAACATTACGTTTAGGCTTGTATCCTTGCCGCTTAAAAGAAGGAACAAAAACAAAAGATGCCTATCATAATGAAGATGTGGTATATGAACGCCATCGTCACCGTTTTGAATTTAATAATCAATATCGCGATCAGATGGAACAGAATGGCTTTATTTTCTCGGGGACAAGCCCTGATGAAAAGTTAGTAGAAACAATCGAGCTAAGCGACCATCCGTGGTTTGTCGCATCACAGTTCCATCCAGAATTCAAATCAAGACCAACACGACCACAACAATTGTTTAAAGGCTTTATCAACGCAGCAGTAAACAAATAATAATGTGGGAAGAAGTTCCATTTTACCAATCGTCATGGTACATTACTATGACGGTTTCTTTTTACCTAAAATTGCTTTGTTTTTGCTTTTATTCAGCTCAAATAAAGACAAAATTAATAAAATACTACGAATATTGCAGGATTTTCGTCTATCATATCGAACTATAAGAAAAAGGGCTTATTACAAAATAGACGCCAATTCGCAATTTATGACAATGTATCAAGCAACTAAATATATATAAATAGAAAAACATAAAGGAGCTGGCAGAGCATGAGCAAAACAGTATTAGTAGTCGATGATCAAATTGGTATTCGGCTGTTACTTGAGGAAGTAATTCAGCAAGAAGGGTATAATGTAGAATTAGCTTTAAATGGCAAAGAAGCGTTAGACAAAATTTTGGATAATAAGCCTGATTTGATCATGTTAGATTATAAGCTGCCAATCATTGATGGACCAACATTAGTTGAAAAATTAGAAAAGGATCATATTATCATTCCAACTATTATAATGAGTGGTTTGCCCGAAAAAGCGCAAGAAGATGTGCAAAATTTACAATCTGTGTTCCAAACGATAGCAAAACCGTTTCAATTAAATGATATTAGACAATTGCTGAAGCATATTTTGGATTAATTGATTAAATTTCTTGTGGTGAATATAATATTTTGAGAAAATTATTGGCAGTAAGCGTTTTCTGCCGATTGTTTTGTTGCACCTTTTTGTCGGAATTGGTATTCTATTAATGGGTGCAATCTTTCGTAAGAGGATCGATTGTTAAATCAATTGTATATACATACCTTAAAGGAGGAGCAATTATGCCATTAGTTTCAATGAAAGAAATGCTTGAAACAGCTAATAAAAATCGTTATGCTGTAGGTCAATTTAATCTTAATAACCTAGAGTATGTACAAGCTATTCTTCAAGCAGCTGAAGAAGAAAAATCACCGGTAATCCTTGGTGTATCTGAAGGTGCTGGAAAATACATGGGTGGTTTCAATGTAGTCGTAGCAATGGTAAAAGCTACAATGGAAGCACAAGGTACTACCGTTCCTGTAGCAATCCACTTAGACCATGGTTCAAGCTTTGAGTCTTGTGCAAAAGCAATCCATGCAGGTTTCACTTCTGTAATGATTGACGCATCACATGATCCGTTTGAAGAAAATATTGCGGTAACTTCCAAAGTTGTAGAACTTGCACACTTCCACGGAGTATCTGTTGAAGCAGAACTTGGTACAGTTGGTGGTAATGAAGATGGTGTACAAGGTGGCATCATGTATGCTGATACGAACGAATGTAAAGAGCTAGTTGAACGTACTGGAGTTGACTGTCTTGCACCAGCATTAGGTTCTGTACACGGTCCTTACCAAGGTGAACCTAACTTAGGCTTCAAAGAAATGGAAGAAATCAATACAGTAGCTGGAGTACCATTAGTACTTCACGGTGGTACTGGTATCCCAGTTGCAGATATCCAAAAAGCAATCTCCTATGGTACATCTAAAATTAATGTAAATACAGAAAACCAAATTCAACAAACAAAAGTAGTTCGTGAAGTGTTAGAAGCGAACCCAGAAATGATCGACCCACGTAAATACTTAGGACCAAGTCGTGACGCGATTAAAGATACAGTAATCGGTAAAATGCGCGAATTCGGTTCTTCAGGAAAAGCATAAATTCATTTACAAACCATACTCTTAAGTGAGTATGGTTTTTTTCTGCATTGATAATAGAAGTTGCCAGTAAATCCGAAAAGTTGCCAGAAAACAATCCAAAGTCGATAGTAAATCCAAATCGTTCATATTAAATCAATGAAGAAATTAATCCATCTACTTTTCCTTGTCTCAATCTCCTGTTTTAAATCACTCGAAAATGAGATATAATGATTTTAAGTTTGTTTTATTACATAATATTGGCAGGATTAGTACAGAATAAGTTTATAATATTGTTGTTGCTGTATGTTTTACAGGAATCCTTGAAAGTGAGGGAAATATATGCAGAAGTTGCTTATAGAGGGCGGTCATTTATTAAATGGAAAAGTTCGGATCAGTGGTGCCAAAAATAGTGCGGTAGCATTATTACCAGCTTCTATATTGGCAGATACAAAAGTAATTATTGAAGGATTACCAGATATCTCTGATGTAGAAACGTTAAGCTATTTACTGGAGGAAATTGGCGGGGAAGTAGAGCGGAAAGGACAGACGGTTCATATAGATCCTGCTCATATGACAGCTATGCCGCTACCAAATGGACGTGTCAAAAAATTGAGAGCCTCTTATTATTTTATGGGTGCGATGCTGGGACGTTTTAAGGAAGCGGTGATCGGTTTACCTGGTGGCTGTTATCTTGGTCCAAGACCCATTGACCAGCATATTAAGGGCTTTGAAGCTCTTGGTGCGACCGTTACGAATGAACAAGGAGCTATTTATTTACGAGCAAAAGAACTGAAAGGTGCCCGCATTTATTTGGATGTTGTCAGTGTGGGTGCAACGATCAATATTATGCTTGCTGCTGTGAAAGCAAAAGGACGTACAGTTATTGAAAATGCAGCAAGAGAACCGGAAATTATTGATGTAGCCACCTTACTAACCAGTATGGGTGCGAGAATTAAGGGTGCAGGTACGGACGTTATTCGTATTGATGGTGTAGAGCAATTAACTGGATGCATGCATACCATTATTCCCGATCGTATTGAGGCAGGTACGTATACGATAATGGCCGCTGCTCAAGGCGAGAAAGTTCTGATTGATAATGTTATTCCACAACACCTTGAACCATTGTTGGCCAAATTAAGAGAAATGGGTGTACATATAGAAGAAGGGGAAGAGCAATTACTCCTCCATAGAGGAAATGGCCTCAAAAGTGTTGATATCAAAACCCTTGTACATCCTGGTTTCCCAACAGATTTGCAGCAACCCTTTACAGCCTTATTGACAAAAGCAGAAGGTACAGGAGTTGTCACGGATACTATATATCAAGCACGGTTTAAACATATTGATGAATTAAAAAGAATGAATGCTCAAATTAAAGTGGAAGGAAGTTCTGCTATTGTTCAAGGACCTACACCTTTAGAGGGTGCAAAAGTAAAGGCGAGTGATTTACGGGCAGGTGCATCTCTGATTGTTGCCGGTCTAATGGCAAATGGAGTAACGGAAATTACAGGGTTGGAACATATTGACAGAGGCTATGCTAACCTAACAGAGAAATTAGACGAGCTCGGAGCCCGAGTTTGGCGAGAAGAAATGAGCGAAAAAGAGATACAGCAATTTCAGAATTCCTAAAGAAAGAGAGACGACGAAGTCTCTCTTTTCTGTTGGATATTAGGAAAATGATGCACAAAAAACATAAACTGCGAAGTAGCTCCTCTTGAGGATCTGCTCTGTCCATCCCCCATAGAGAATGCACCGAATACCGCTTCGGCAGAATACTGCGCTTTCCGTGGGCGATCTTGAGCTAACTTGGTAAAGAAAAGCACTTTACCAAGTGGATCTTCGGCTCGCGTGAGTTCCCACAGGAGTCTCCGTATTCTGCCTACGCTATTGTTGTGCTCTGGTTATAGAAAGGATAGAACTCATGGAACTAAACTCTTTGAATTTCTGTCACTTGATTAGTATTGTATACTAAGCTGTGGAAAATGCGACATTTCCGGAACTACATGTGGTGGAGAAATCGACTGGCTGATTTCGGATAAGTGTTGCGGAGCATTTCTGAACGAAGGCCGCCCACTTTCACTCCTGTGGGAATTGTTTGCCCTTCAGCTAACTTTTTCGAGCGGTTTTTGCTCGAAAAAGTTAGCTGAAGGGCAAACCCGACGGAAAGGGAAGTGGGCAGCCGGAGTGGTAGTTATCATCATGATATATTTCGAAATTATCTCTTAGGTGACCGCACATCTAATTACCACATTACTTCGCAGTTTGTATCAACAATTCATGACGGTATAGTCAAAGTGGATAAAAAAAGATTTACCTAATCATTCCTTGAAAATTCACATTAATTTTACAAAAAAATCACTTTTTCATAAAAATTAGTTGAATATATAGTTGTAACCATGTACTATATAGAAAGAATATCATTGACTCATTTATTCCAAGTAATTGAGTTCTTCCAATATCATCCGGCAAACGGGTTGGATGAAGGTGCTTCCATCTCATACTCTTCTTGAGATTTCAAGCGATCTCGGTGCTCCCATTGAGTTTCCATATATTGATTGACCATTGACAGATAAAACAAATGTATAAACAAACGAAAGATCAATTTGTCAGATTGATTAGGTTCCCCACGTTTAAAATCTACAAACTGTTAATCTCGAAAATTACATGAAGATGGAATATATAATAAAAAAATAGGTGTGGTGATTTTGTGAGTGAAGTAACAATTTCAGAACTAGAACAGATGACATTAAAAGAACTATATGCTAAAGCAAAAGAATTCAAAGTATCTTATTACGCAAAATTAACAAAAAAAGAACTAATATTTGCGATATTAAAAGCACAAGCGGAAAAAAGCGGCTATTTATTTATGGATGGTATTTTAGAAATCATCCCGACAGAAGGCTTCGGTTTCCTCCGTCCAATCAATTATTCACCAAGTGCAGAAGATATTTATATTTCTGCTTCTCAAATTCGTCGTTTTGACTTACGAAATGGTGACAAAGTATCTGGTAAAGTACGTCCGCCAAAAGAAAATGAACGATATTACGGACTATTACATGTGGATGCCGTAAATGGTGAAGATCCGGAAGCAGCAAAAGAACGTGTTCATTTCCCAGCTTTAACCCCGCTATATCCAGATCGATTGATGAATTTAGAAACGGATACAAAGTTGATTTCAACTAGAATCATGGATTTATTAACACCTGTAGGTTACGGCCAACGTGGTTTAATTGTTGCTCCGCCTAAAGCAGGTAAAACGATGCTACTTAAGCAAATCGCAAATAGTATTACCAAAAATCATCCGAACACGAAACTCATCATACTTTTAGTGGACGAACGTCCCGAAGAAGTAACTGATATAGAGCGTTCTGTTGATGAAAATGTCGATGTAGTCAGCTCCACGTTTGACGAAGTACCGGAAAATCATATTAAAGTGGCTGAACTAGTGTTAGAACGTGCGATGCGACTTGTTGAGCACAAAAAGGATGTCGTCGTTCTTATGGATAGTATTACACGTCTTGCCCGTGCTTATAACCTTGTGATCCCGCCAAGTGGAAGAACGTTATCCGGTGGTATTGACCCTGCTGCTTTCCATAGACCAAAACGATTCTTCGGTGCCGCAAGAAATATTGAAGATGGTGGAAGCTTCACTATTCTGGCAACAGCCCTAGTAGAGACAGGTTCACGTATGGACGATGTAATCTATGAAGAATTTAAAGGTACAGGCAATATGGAACTACACTTAGATCGTAATTTAGCACAACGTCGTATCTTTCCTGCGATTGATATTTTACGATCTAGTACTAGAAAAGAAGAACTACTTGTATCGAAAAATCATCTCGAAAAAATGTGGGCCATTCGCAAAAGTATGCAGGATTCCCCAGATTTCTTAGAACGTTTCTTACGTAAATTACGTTCGACAAAGAGTAACGAGGAATTTTTATCGGTATTAGAAGAAGAAATGAAGCGTAAAGGAACGAAGAAATCTAGTTAATTCACGCAAATATTAAAATTCTCTTGCAAACAGTGCTTTAGGTTGTTATAATTCTTCTGTATGACAAAAATGCTCAAGCAAGCATGAATCTAACTCTGTTTCCTCAGGATTCAGGGCAAAAGGAGTGGACAGACATGAAAAAAGATATTCATCCAGAATACCACAAAGTTGTATTTCTTGATACAAGCTCTGACTACAAATTTCTAGGCGGATCTACTACAACATCTGAAGAGACAATTGAATGGGAAGATGGCAATACTTACCCATTAATCCGTGTAGAAATCAGTTCAGCTTCTCACCCGTTCTATACTGGTAAGCAAAAAGCTGATAAAGTCGGCGGTCGTGTTGACCGATTCAAGAAAAAATACAACCTTAGCTAATTGGTATTTTTTCACTGTACGACGATATAATAGGATACAAATCCTTGAAACAGGCAAATGCACCAAAAATTTGCCTGTTTTTTATTTGATGTTTAGCGGCTGGACAATGTAATCAGCTACATATTTATACGAAAAACATGGTAAAATGTTTAAATATAGAGAAACAATAATGCTGGAAGGGGCAACATTATCATGCACATTATGAAGCATGCCGGTTGGATTGAACTAATATGCGGAAGCATGTTTTCAGGCAAATCAGAAGAATTAATTCGCAGAGTACGACGCGCAACGTACGGTAACCTTTCTGTTGCTGTATATAAACCACTAATTGACAATCGTTATAAAGATGATTGTGTCGTTTCCCATAATGGATCAGAGTTAGTAGCAAAACCTGTCAAACGAGCAATTGACATATTAGAAGACATCACCGATGATATTGATCTAATCGGAATCGATGAAGTACAATTTTTTGATGATGATATTATACATATCGTATCAGAACTGGCTGATAGAGGTCATCGTGTTGTACTTGCAGGATTAGATACAGATTTCCGTGGTGAACCATTTGGACCGATGCCACAGCTTTTGGCGATCAGTGAATTTGTTACGAAATTAAATGCAGTATGCCCTGTCTGTGGTTCACCTGCAAGCAGAACCCAACGTTTAATCAATGGCAGTCCTGCTTCCTATGATGATCCTGTTATTTTAGTTGGTGCTAAAGAAGCATATGAACCGCGTTGCAGACATCACCACGACGTTCCAAATCATCCGAAAAGTAAATTAAAAGCACATAGTAGATTTTGACGGTCTCCGTTATTTTTAATATACTGTATCATAGTGAAGTTTTGCTAATCGGAGAAAGAGGTGAAGAACGTGTTAGATCGTTTAGAATCGTTAGAAGCACGTTATGATAAATTGAATGAATTATTAAGTGACCCTGAAGTCATTAATGATTCGAAAAAATTAAGAGAGTATTCGAAAGAACAATCAGATCTTCAAGATGTGATTACAGCTTATCGTGAATATAAAGATATCTCTACACAACTAGATGATGCTAAAGAGATGTTAGATGACGATCTTGATGATGAAATGCGTGAAATGGCAAAAATGGAAGTTGCGGAGCTTTCTGAGCAAAAAGAAGAGTTGGAAGAACGTCTGAAAATTCTATTACTACCGAAAGATCCTAACGATGACAAAAACGTTATCATGGAGGTTCGCGGTGCAGCCGGAGGGGATGAAGCAGCCCTTTTTGCTGGAGACTTATTCAGAATGTATTCCCGTTATGCGGAATCACAAGGCTGGAAAATTGATATAATGGACTCCAATACGACTGGTGTTGGTGGGTTTAAAGAAGTTGTCTTCATGATCAATGGAACTGGTGCCTATTCGAAATTAAAGTTTGAAAATGGTGCCCACCGTGTACAACGTGTACCGGAAACCGAATCTGGCGGGCGTATTCACACTTCAACAGCAACCGTAGTCGTTATGCCGGAAGCAGAAGAAGTAGAAATCGACATTAATGAAAAAGATATCCGCGTTGATACCTTTGCGTCTAGTGGTCCTGGTGGGCAATCGGTAAACACTACGATGTCTGCAGTCCGCTTAACACATGAACCAACAGGTATTGTCGTTTCAATTCAAGACGAAAAATCGCAAATTAAAAACAAAGAAAAAGCGATGAAAGTCTTGCGTGCTCGTATTTATGATAAATTCCAACAGGAAGCACAAGCAGAATATGATCAAACACGTAAATCTGCTGTCGGTTCTGGCGATCGTTCAGAGCGGATTAGAACATATAACTTCCCGCAGAATCGTGTAACAGACCACCGTATCGGTCTGACCATTCAAAAGCTTGATCAAATTTTAGAAGGTAAGCTGGAAGAAGTAATTGATGCACTTATCATCGAAGAACAAGCGAAGAAAATGGAAGAAATCGGTGAATAACATGCAAATATCAACTGTACATGGGGCCCTGGAATGGGCTTCTTCTTTTTTACAAAAACATAACTGTGAACCAAAAGTGGCAGAAATTCTACTTTTACACATAATGGATTGGTCAAAAACCGACCTGATCATTCATTTACGAGATTCGATTGCTGAAGATAAGTTAGCCGATTTTCAGCAAAAGATCGAACAACATACCGAAACCAAAATCCCTGTTCAACATTTAACAGGTGTCGAAGCATTTTATGGTCGTATGTTTCATGTTAATAAACATGTGCTCATCCCAAGACCGGAAACAGAAGAACTTGTTCAACAGGTCATAGAAGTTGTGGATAAAACCAATATTACTTGTGTGGATATCGGAACAGGCAGTGGCGTAATCGCTATCACGTTAGCAAAAGAATGGGAAAAGAACAGGCAGGTCAACATGCTTGCAACAGATCTATCTGAAAAAGCATTAAAAGTCGCTAAAAAAAACGCAGATAAACATGAAGCGAAGGTTGACTTTTATCACGGGAACTTCTTAGAACCGCTCATCACACAAGGAAAAAAAGTCGATCTTATCGTCTCTAATCCTCCTTACATTGCTTATGATGAAGCTGGGGACCTTTCGGAAATCGTAAAACATTTTGATCCGGAAATGGCGTTGTTTGCAGATCAAAATGGATTAGCCGCTTATCAACAAATTATCCACCAAGCAGGTCGAGTATTAAATAAACAAGGCATGATCTTTTTTGAAATTGGCCATCAACAAGCTGAAGCAGTTAAACAACTGATTAAGCAGCAATTTCCTAACAGTGAAGTGACTATCTTCCAAGACATCAATGGCAAAGACCGTATTGTACGAGTGATGTTGTGAGCAGGAACAATTTATTAAGGAAAAAGCCGTTTCGTAGATAAAACGAAAGGCATAAAATTACGTGAAAAAGTGAGGGTATACGATGATTGCAAAGACTGAAGCGGATTTTAATGGATTAAAAGAAATTGGTCGAATTTGTGGAGCCATTCGAGATGAATTAGTTCATTGCACTAAACCTGGAATAACTACAAAAGAACTCGATGAAATTGCCGGAGAGATGTTTGAAAAAGCAGGAGCTCAATCTGCACCAAAAGGAGAATACGATTTCCCTGGATATACGTGTATTAGCATCAATGAAGAAGTAGCCCATGGGATTCCTGGAGATCGGACCATTCAAGAAGGAGACCTTGTGAATATTGATGTATCAGGTTCGAAAAACGGTTATTTCGCAGATACCGGGATTTCTTTTGTAGTAGGGGATGGAGCGGACCATTTGCAAAAAATATGTGACGTCGCTAAAGAAGCATTCGATGCTGGTCTAAAGAAGGCAAAACCAGGTTCGAAGAAAAGCGCGCTCGGAAAAACTGTACACAAAGTAGCAAAACAACACGGCTTAACCGTCATCAAAAATCTTACTGGACATGGTGTTGGGCGCTCGATTCATGAAGCACCAGATCATATTTTCAATTTCTACTCGCGTTGGGATGACGAAATTTTAAAAGATGGTATGGTCATTGCCTTTGAACCTTTTATTTCGACATTGGAAGAGGAAGTTTACCAATCCGAAGATGGATGGACCTTCCTAACCGACGAAAGTTCTGTGGCTCAATACGAACATACGATTATTCTTACGAAGAAAGGACCGATTATTACTACGTTGTAATAGCGCTAATATCCCTATTGTTTCTAGATAAAAGTCTCCTCATTGAAAAATTAATAGATTAAAAGTTTAAAAGCTTTCGATGTTGTCCACACTGTGACTAGCAAACGCTAATGACAGGGGGATAAAAAAATGCGAAAGCTTATTTTATTTAGTGTACTTATGTTTTTAATTATAGGTTTTTTTCCACAAAAGGTAACGAGTAATGAACAATCCTATCAAGTTATTCCTGATGAAGCAATCCGTTTAAGGATTTTAGCAAACAGCGATGCTGAGAAAGATCAGGAGCTAAAACATGCTGTTAGGGATGCGGTAAATGAAGAAGTAACAGAATGGGTAGAAGAAATGGATGATATTGACGAAGCGAGACAACTGATTTCCTCTCGTATTGATGATATCGATCAAATCGTGAAAGATACAGTAGCAGATGAAACGTATACGGTGGAATATCGTAAAGATGTTAAATTTCCGACGAAACTATATGATCATTATCTCTACCCAGCCGGTGAATATGAAGCAATTTTGATCACGTTAGGAGAAGCAGAAGGATCCAATTGGTGGTGTGTCATTTTTCCACCATTATGTTTTTTAGATTTTTCATTTGGTACAACTGTGGAGGCTGCCGAAGCTGATCAAGAGGATCAAGAAACAGAAGAACAAGAGGAAGAAGAAAAGGAAGAAGAGGAAGTAGAATACACTTTTTTCTTCTTAAAATGGTTTAATTAATCATAAATCTATCATTTTGTCATAGATTAATAGTAAGACGAAATGATAGAGGTGAGAGGATGCAATTAATACCGACGAAGGAGTTGGATCAAAAGGAATTTGAAGCTTTTTTCGATGAAAAGGTGCCGCAATTCAATGAAATAGAGATGAAGCAATATGGATATTTTATTTATAAACAAGAAGAACCGGCAGCCTTTTTCTCCCTTATTCCAGTTGATCGCCATACGTATTGGTTACGGAGTTTAATCATGAAAAGAAATGCACCTGTTCTACTACCGGTATCGATCATTCAAACAGCAGAGAAGTTAACGCAAAGTTTTGGGGCTACGTCCTTAATTATCCACAGCAAAACAGCTGTTCTCGAGCAGTTATTAACACAATTAGGATATAACCTGACAGATCAAGTTTTAGAAGAGTCATTGCAAGCCTCGTGGTGGATAACTAACCTAGAATATGTGGATAAAAACAACGGTTATGCACAAGATTCTATGTGAATGTGTAAAAACTTGTGTGTAACTAATAGGAGTTATCATTTATGAACATGCTCTGTTTATAAAAATGTGTATAAATGGTTAATTTGTGCACATTTTTTATAATTGTTGTGGAAAATGATGTGGATAACAAAAGGTGCTTGCACAATTTTTTGGATAACTTCATAATAGTGTATAGAATCTATCTAGATCGAGGGATAACATGAAAACAGAAAAATGGGATGCAAGCAAACAGTCATTAATAAAAGCCGCTCAATTATTAAATGAGCAAGAAGTAGTGGCATTTCCCACTGAAACAGTTTACGGATTAGGAGCGGATGCAACGAGTGAAGTTGCGGTCTCAAAGATTTTTAAAGCCAAAGGCCGTCCATCTGATAACCCTTTAATTGTCCATGTTCATGATCCAAGTCAAATCCAACATTATGTTACAGAGATATCCACAATGGCCCAACAGTTAATCGAACATTTCATGCCGGGCCCTTTTACGATTATCTTACCAAGTAATGGAACAGTCGCAGATACGGTTACAGCTGGATTGGACACCGTGGGAATTAGGATTCCTGACCATCCAATCGGTAGGGCGCTAATTCAAGAGGCTAACCTGCCACTTGCTGCACCAAGTGCGAATCTTTCGGGTAAACCGAGTCCTACGACAGCTGAGCACGTTTATCAGGATTTGTACGGAAGAATTGCTGGAATTATTGATGGTGGTGCGACAGGCGTAGGTTTAGAATCAACTGTTGTCGATGCTACAGGTGATATACCAGTTATTTTAAGGCCTGGCGGTGTGACTAAACAGCAGATAGAGCAAGTAGCTGGCCAAGTGGAATTAACAGGCTCTCTAAAAGAAAATCAGCCAAAATCACCGGGGATGAAATATACTCATTATGAGCCAGACGCTCCGCTCGTATTAATAGATGGCGATCAACGCTTTTTCCAAAAGCATATTAATAAGTTTCAACAAGAAGGAAAAAAAGTTGGGATCATCGCCAGTAAGCCATTAGTTGATCAGCTCCAAGCAGCTATCCGTTATAACTGTGGTAGTCGAGATGACTTATCTCAAGTAGCCGCCAACCTTTACTACGGATTAAGGTATTTTAATGACACCGACGTTGACATTATCTTAGCTGAAACCTATCCGCAAGAAGGTATTGGTGATGCTATCATGAATCGACTGACGAAAGCTGCCACTCACTGGTACACGCAAAACAAAAACATATAATGATCCCCCCACGCATAAGAATGGGACAAGGGGACTGGCATGTCTCACTTGTTTTGTTTAAGTGCGAAGGGGGCTTTTTTGGATGGTGGCATCAATAATCGAAGTGATATCCATTATATGTATGGCATTTGCCGTAGGAATGGATGCCTTCTCGGTTGGCCTAGGTATCGGTATGCAAGAAATTCGCTTGAAACGAATATTTTTGATCGGTCTTGTGGTCGGTATTTTTCATATGATCATGCCCTTTATTGGTTTGTTGTTGGGTTCCATACTTTCCAATAAAATAGAAGGAATTGCCATTCTTGCTGCAGGCTTATTATTATGTGCAATCGGGTTCCAAATGATGTTTCAAACCTTTTGGCAAAAAGATACACAAATATTAGCACCGGTTGGTTTTGGCTTAATCATGTTTGCTTTTAGTGTAAGTTTGGACAGCTTTTCAATCGGTCTATCACTTGGCCTTTCGGGCGTGGCAACAGTGTTTGCAATTATCATGTTCGGTCTTTTCAGTACAGTATTAACTTGGTGTGCATTACTAATAGGCAGAAGAACGCATCATTTATTAGGTACCTACAGTGAACTGGTGGGGGGAGCGATTCTCTTTGCTTTTGGACTGCACGTATTATTCTAATAATATGATATAATTAAAGGAGATTATGATTTGTAGTTGGAAAAGCCCTCACTTCTTTTGAGTTAAATTCAAGGATGGGAAAAGAATATCCAAAGGAGAGAACGCCTACTCTTTGGAAAAAATCCTCACTACTAAGGGAAAAGGGCAGATATCCCCGGAAGAGAAGGAAATATCCCCGGAAGAGAAAAGCTGCTCGGAGGAAAAAGGCAGATATCCCCGGAAGAGAAGGAAATATCCCCGGATGGGAAAAGCTGTTCCGAGGAAAAAGTCGTCTCTTCCAAGGAAAAAGGTAGATATCCCCGGAAGAGAAGGAAATATCCCCGGAAGGGAAAAGTTGTTCCGAGGAAAAAGGCAGATATCCCAGAAAGAACTTCACTAGCTCCATAGAGATTATGAAATCATGAAGCTGGGGCTAAAATAATGAGTAGTATCAATAATGGAGGCAAGCAATACATGAATATTTTGTTCGTTTGTACAGGCAATACTTGTCGCAGTCCGATGGCTCAAGCGATATTACAACATAAAACAGAGCATAACGTTCAATCAGCCGGACTCTTTGCAGGTGAAGGGATGCCGGCTTCAGAAGGGACAAGCGAAGTATTGAAGCAGGAAGGAATCTCATCTGACCATAAGTCTCAACCTGTTACAGAAGATTTGATAAAATGGGCTGATTTAGTTCTTACCATGACGCAGAATCATCGGGATATGCTGAAACAAAGCTACCCAGCAGATACAGGAAAAATTTTCACCTTAAAAGAGTATGCAGACCCGAACTATGAAAATAATTGGAATGAGCTAAAAGAAGCCTATGCACAATTAGAGGAAGCAAAATTAACCGGAAGTGAAATTGACCCAAATTTACTAGATCAAATTAATCAGTTAGAAAAGCAAGTTCAAAACGTTGATATAATCGATCCGTTTGGCGGAAATTACATGACTTATCAAAAAACTTATGAAGAATTAGACAATTATCTTGAACTATTAGTCAAAAAGATAGACAATAAAGATAGATAAAAAGTCATGTTTTTGAGGAGGACGTCAAATGGAAGGGAAAACAAAAAAAGGGTTAAGTCTCAAGATAAGATTGGTAATATTTACAACTTTGCTAGCTCTAATTACATACTCTACTAGTGCGTTATTTATTTATGTTTTAAAAGATATAATAGGAGAGTTTATTGATATCCCAGAGGTATGGTATGTATTAGGGACATTAACACTTGGGATTATCTGGTCGGGTATTTTAGCGTTCTTTGCAGCTGGATTTATTACGCGGTCACTTAACAAACTGAAAAATGTCGCGGCAAAAGTGGCAGACGGGGATTTAAATGTCGAGATTGAACAACCGAAAACGAACGGCGATGAAATCAGTGAATTAACGATCGCGTTTCAAAAAATGGTCCACCATTTAAAAACAGTTTTAACGGAAATTGAACAACATGCGTCAGAAACATCCCAATCTGTACATAAAATGAAAGATGCGGCATCTAAAACAAAACAACAGACAGATGTTTTGGAGGATACGATAGGTCAAATTTCGACTGGTGCCGAAGAAACTTCTGATGCAATTCAACAAACAGCAGAAGCAGTGGAAAATTCCACACGTTTAGCAACCCAAGTAGATCAAAAGGCAGAAGATTCACAGCATAAATCTAATGAAATGGTGGAGCAGTTAAATGAATCCAAAGAGGTTATCAGTCAACTAGTTTCCGGTATTGGCCAGCTGGCAGATAATCAGGATTATGCACTTCATGACGTGAATCGTTTATCCCAAAAGGCGAAAGAAGTCGAAAATGTTATCTCACTTGTGGGTGACATTAGTGAACAAACGAACCTTTTAGCATTGAATGCATCAATTGAGGCATCTCGAGCAGGGGAAGAAGGAAAAGGGTTTGCAGTTGTTGCTGAAGAAGTGAGGAAATTAGCGGATCAAAGTTCTGACGCGGTGCAAACCATTTCTAACTTAATTCAGGATATGCAAAAAGATGTCGAATTGGTAGTAGGCAATATGCGTACACAGGTTGATGAAACACGTGCAGAAGTGAAAAAAGGCGAAGAAACAAACCAAGTTATCGATAACATGTCAGATTCGGTCCACCAGGTAGCATCCGCTATCAGAGAAATATCACAGCTCGTAGACAATCAGTTACAAGAAATCGAAGCAACACAAGCCAAGTCGCAAAATGTTGCTGCGATTGCGGAAGAAACGTCTGCTAGTGCCCAAGAAATGCAAGCTACTGTTGAGGAGCAGGCTGGTTTTGCCGAAAATTTAGAGGAGTTGGCGATTTCACTCGATCAACAAGCACAAAACTTGAAAATAAAGATCGAGCAATTTAAGCTAAGCTAAACAACACTTTTATAAAAAAGGAGCAATAAATGCGATGAAAGTCATTTTAGCATCTGATCACGGCGGGATTCATTTATCTAAAGAAATTGCATCTCTATTAGAAGAATTAAATATTGACTATGAAGATATAGGCTGTAATTGTGCAGATTCTGTTGATTACCCTGATTACGGAATTCCGGCAGCTGAACGTGTAGCAAGTGGAGAATTTGATCGTGGTATTTTAATTTGTGGGACAGGGATCGGAATGTCGATCGCAGCGAATAAAGTAAAAGGCATTCGTGCTGCACTGGTACATGACGTTTTTAGTGCTAAAGCAACTCGAGAGCATAACGATTCGAACATGATTACAATGGGAGAACGTGTCATTGGACCTGGCTTGGCAAGGGAAATTGTCAAAGAATGGTTAGGTACAGAGTTCCAAGGTGGTCGTCACGCTAACCGAATTGGAAAAGTATCAGATTACGAGAATAAGTAATGAAATGAGGGGAAATTCCATGAAACTCGATCAATGGGGATTAGATCTCAAAGCAATTGTGGATGAATGGATTTCACTCGACCTTCTTTCCGAAGGTGACCTTTTTGTCGTCGGTTGTTCGACGAGTGAAGTCGCTGGGGAACGTATAGGTACAGCAGGTAGTGAGGAAGTAGCAGCAATGATTTTTCGAGAACTAACTCGCTTAAAGGAAAAAACAGGTGTTAAGTTATGTTTCCAATGCTGTGAACACCTGAACCGAGCAATCGTCTTAGAAAAGAAAATCATGCGCGAACGTAAGCTTGACCAAGTGTCCGTAAGACCAGTACGAAAAGCTGGTGGCTCGATGGCGGCATATGCATATGATCATTTAGAAGATGCGGTGGTAGTCGAGTCCATACAAGCAGATGCCGGCATCGATATTGGCGAAACGATGATTGGTATGCAACTGAAGCCTGTAGCAATCCCGCTTCGAATGGAGAAGCGTTACGTAGGTCATGCAAGAACAACCAATGCACGAACAAGACCAAAATTAATTGGTGGCCCAAGAGCAGTTTATCCCGGATAATAAGCGAGCTAAATATGCACCTTTTTTATTTTTACGAATAAAGGGTGCATATTTTCTTGTTTTTATTCGTGAAAAAGTATAGAATTATTTGAAAAATGATGTTATTTTAGTATAAGATCATGTAAATAACGAATAATGCGAAACACCTACCAAAAATTATTAGGGGGAGCAAAAATGGATCACGTAAAAAATTTTGATGCAGAAATTTTCCAAGCGATGGAAGATGAAAGAAGACGCCAGAACGATAAGATTGAATTGATTGCTTCAGAAAACTTTGTCTCAGAAGCAGTAATGGAAGCACAAGGCTCGGTATTAACCAATAAGTATGCAGAAGGCTATCCTGGCCGCCGTTACTATGGTGGATGTGAGCATGTCGATGTCGCAGAGGATTTAGCCCGCGACCGTGCCAAAGAATTGTTCGGTGCAGAGCATGTTAATGTTCAACCACACTCTGGTGCACAGGCAAACATGGCGGTTTATTTTACTATTTTAGAGCCAGGTGACACAGTACTCGGTATGAACTTAAGTCACGGTGGACACTTAACACACGGAAGTCCAGTTAACTTTAGTGGTAAACTGTTCAATTTTGTTGATTATGGTGTTAATCAGGAATCCGAACAAATTGATTATGAGGATGTATTGGCAAAAGCAAAAGAAGTACAGCCGAAATTAATCGTTGCCGGTGCAAGTGCCTACCCTCGCCAAATTGATTTCGCGATGTTCCGTGAAATTGCCGACGAAGTAGGAGCATATTTAATGGTAGACATGGCACACATCGCAGGACTTGTGGCAACAGGTTTACATCCAGATCCAGTACCACACGCACATTTTGTAACGACAACAACACACAAAACATTACGCGGTCCACGTGGTGGTATGGTGTTATGTAAAGAAGAATTTGCTAAGAAAATTGATAAAACGGTATTCCCTGGTATGCAAGGTGGTCCGTTAATGCACGTAATCGCGGCAAAAGCAGTAGCCTTCAAAGAAGCATTGCAACCTTCCTTTAAAGAGTACGGTCAAAACATTATTAAAAATGCGAAGAAATTCGGTGAAGTGCTAGAATCAGAAGGTATCCGCACTGTATCAGGTGGAACTGACAACCACCTGTTATTATTAGATGTTCGCGGTCTAAACTTAACTGGTAAAGTTGCAGAAGCAGCATTAGATGAAGTAGGTATCACAACAAATAAAAACACGATTCCTTTTGACCCTGAAAGCCCATTTGTAACTAGTGGTGTTCGTGTTGGTACAGCTGCAGTAACATCCCGTGGCTTTGGAGAAGCGGAAATGGAAGAAGTCGCAAAAATTATTGCGCTAACGTTGAAGAATCCGGAAGACGAAGCAACTCTAAAAGAAGCTCGCGAACGCGTATCAGCCTTGACTGCAAAGTTCCCATTATATCAATAACACTAAAAAGCTAGACTATTAAGTCTGGCTTTTTTCGTTTTAGGTGAAAGTGCCCGATAAATGTGCAAAAGTGCCCGATATCCGAGAAAAAGCGCCCGATAAATGGCAAAAAGCGCCCGATATCCAAGGAAAAGTGCCCGATAAAATATAAAAAGTGCCCGATATAACTAAAAAAAGAACAACCCTTTTCTATGTACTCAAGCTTTTCTCAGTTATGCTTGCATGCTTGTTTGTTTTTCTGTACAATTTTAAGGATGAATATTGTGGATTTTTGGGATAATAATTTGAAAAAAGGAGAGTTTTCCTCATGAGTAATGTGTTTGTATTAGATCATCCGTTAATTCAGCACAAATTGACGTACATACGAGATAAAAATACAGGGACGAAGGAATTCCGTGCTTTAGTAGATGAAGTTTCGACATTAATGGCTTTTGAAATTACGAGAGATCTCCCACTGGAGGAGAAAACTATTGAGACGCCTGTCACTACTGCTACAACCAAAGTATTAAGCGGTAAGAAAATGGGGATTATTCCTATTTTAAGAGCGGGCTTAGGTATGGTGGATGGAATGCTATCTCTTATTCCTGCTGCTAAAGTTGGACATGTTGGCCTTTATCGTGATCCAGAAACATTAAAACCTGTCGAATACTATATTAAACTCCCATCTGATATCGAAGAGCGTGAATTAATCGTCGTAGATCCAATGTTAGCAACAGGTGGATCTGCTAATGATGCCATTCATTCCTTGAAAAAACGTGGAGGAACGAACATTAAGTTAATGTGCTTACTCGCAGCTCCAGAAGGTGTTGAAGTCATTCAAAAAGAACACCCTGACGTTGATATTTACCTTGGAGCGCTTGATGAGAAGTTGAATGAAAAAGGATATATTATCCCAGGCCTTGGTGATGCAGGAGACCGCTTGTTCGGAACAAAATAATGTTTTAAGAAATAGCATGCATTGATTTGTATGCTATTTTCTAGTTGGGCGGACATTCATTCCGTTATTTTAGGCAAATATAGTGTTAATTTAGGGGCAGCGGACATCTGTTCCGTTATTCCAACAAAAAGTATGCAGTTTAGCCTGAATTCCCTTAAATAACGGAATAGATGTCCGAAAAGTCATTTAAAGTACGCTAAAACCAGAAAATAACGCATCAAATGTCCGCAACGCCAAAATATCTTGCTCCTCGTTATACATATCTTTCCTCCCAATCGCAAACACTAACTCCTATCCATCAAAAAGGAGTGCTACATGTGTCATTTATCTTATCTTTTCTCTTATTTACCGCAGCAGCTATAGATTCAACTGAATCCTCCTTTATTATCGAAGTTGAAGGTGATCCACATGAGTTTGCTGAAGAAATAGAAACGTATCATCCTCATGTAGAAATCCTTGCTGTCTACGATACGATCTTCAATGGCGTTGCAATCAAAACGGACCAACGTAACCTCGAAAGAATCAAAAGACGCACAAACTTTCAGCAAACCTATTCGGTTCAAGAATATCACACACAAATAACAGAGACTAACATCAATGAGAGTGTCCCTTTTTTAATACCTGAACCACTCCCTTATACTGGGAAAGGTGTCAAGGTAGGAATCGTTGATACCGGAATAGACTATACGCACCCCGACTTACAGGCCAATTATCGAGGTGGCTATGATCTGGTTGATTTTGATGATGACCCAATGGAAACAATCCCTGAGCAAGGTATGCCTACACTGCATGGTACCCATGTCGCGGGAATAATTGGAGCGAATGGACAGATGAAAGGTGTTGCACCAGATGCAGAGCTATATGGCTACCGAGCACTTGGACCAGGTGGAACTGGGACATCGGTACAGGTGATGGCGGCTATCGAAAAGGCAGTCAAAGATGGAATGGATATAATCAACCTATCATTAGGTAATTCGATTAATGGACCGGATTGGCCGACAAGTGTCGCAGTTAACCGTGCTGTAGAGCAAGGGGTCACAGTCGTCATTGCTAATGGTAATACAGGTCCTGATTTATGGACGGTCGGCTCACCTGCAACAGCGAATCAAGTCATTTCAGTCGGGGCATCGACCCCTAAGTTAAAGCGCCCTTTTTTATACGATCGATTTCATGACAAAAAAATTGAAATAATACCGATGCAAGGCTCCCCTAATTGGGATTTTCCACGTGACCTCGAAGTAACGAATCAAGAGGAAAAGATTACAAATGATACGATCTTGATCATGGATCGAGGGGAAATCCCTTTTGCCCAATTAGCTATAGAAGCAGAGGAAAAAGGAGCAGCAGCCTTGCTGATAGCCAACAATGAAGAAGAAGGAGTCTTTGAAGGTGCAGTAGATCCGAATATTTCGATACCAGTCGCAGCAATTAGTCAGGAAGACGGCAAATGGCTAAAAGACAATCCAGGCTATTTAAGCATAGAATATCAGGAAATTCAGGATACCGTTACCGATTTTAGTTCACGAGGCCCTGTTACTGTTAATTGGGCGATAAAGCCAGAAATCGTTGCTCCAGGTGCCGGTATTCTAAGTACAGTGCCAGGAGGGTATCAGGCATTGAGCGGAACCAGTATGGCGGCACCACATGTGGCAGGGGTAATGGCATTACTGAAAGAAGCCCATCCAGATTGGGCACCAGCACAACTGAAAGCAGCGATACTTACGACAGCAGATCCGTTTCAAAACTTCCAACCTACAGAACAAGGGGCAGGCAAAATTGATCCAAAAGCAGCCCTGGAAACAGATACGTTAATCGATCAATCCCTGCTGCAATTTGGGAAAATAACGGACAACAGTGAACAAAAAGTAAGTACGCTTACCGTGGAAAATATCTCAGATCAAGAAAAGCAATATGCGTTTGAATTACCGGAGCAAGATACCGATATTCGTTTTCAGTTGCCGAAAAGCTTTACGTTAAAGCCAGGAGAAAAGAAAACTGTTGAAGTAAAAGCAACGATTAGAACAGGACAAATGGAGAAAGGAATTAAACAAGGCTATCTATATGTAAATGAGACTCCAATTCCGTATATGTTCCTGACAGAAGCAAATGATATACCTAAAGCAATGGGTTTAGAGTTAACGATAACACCGCTGGAAGATAGTTATCATTATCAATTGTATTTGGTAGAAGAGGCTGAAAAAATGACGATCGATCTCTATGATGCCAAAACATTCGCATATGTTACTACCTTAGTTGAACGTACAGATTTAGAACCCGGTGTAATTGAAGGAGAAGTGGAACAACTAGAACAACTGCAAACCCAATATATCGCAAATATAACGATCGAAACCAACGAAAATCAAACCTACCAATATCAGACAATTTGGGAAGGGGGAGCAGGATAATTTTTCTTATATAAGCGGTCAAAGGGACTGGATAAAAGTCCCTTTAATCCGCATAAAATCAGTTATTTCGAAACTCGAAGGAATTTTCACAATATTTTCAAAAAAGGACTTGTCGTACTTGGTGACTAGCAGTGAAAGGGATCTGCCGAAAGGTGTGGAAACTTGTCCGTTTATTTTTGTTTTTTGTCTCTGAAATCGATTGACAATAGGGGGTCCCTATTGTATGCTAATTTAGTGTGGATGATAAGGGTTACAGAGGTGTGACGAAAATCACTGCAGAAGAAAATAACATGTGTATATGTGAGATTTTCTTCCTTTATACATAAGTAATACGTTTGTATCATAGGAGTGAAACAATGTCACCACCAAGAAGAAGCCCTTACCATGGTCTGGCAGTATATAGTGCTATTTTATCACAACTCGCTGGCGCACCGTTAATTGGCTTGTTTATTGGTAGAAGTATAGACAAGTATTTATCCACATCACCACTTTTTTTAGTGATCGGACTTTTTTTGGGTCTGGGAGCCGGTTTTTATGGAACCATTCATTACGTACGAGATAAAACGGGAGACGAATAACCATGGATCAATACAAAAATATGATAACCCGTCAACGTAAATGGATGTTCTACCTTCTTGCACTTTTTGTTCTTGGCTGGGGGTTTACACCTTTCACAAGAATATTCCTCGGACTCCTCCTGGGAACAGCATTAAGCTTTTATAATTTGTGGGTTATGCAGCGGAAGATTGACCGTTTTGGACAAGCTGTCTCACATGGTGGTCGACCAGCAGGAATTGGTACATTTACCCGCTTAGCCACGGCAGCATTAGCGGTTATCATCGCAATGCGCTTTGAAGAATATTTCCATTTGATGGCTGTTATTTTGGGATTAATGACAACTTATGTTGTTATTATGATAGATTTTGCACTATTCAGAAAACAAGACGAGCAAAAGGAAGTGAGGTGAAGGAATTGGATCACGAATCACCGCTGTTTCATGATCTGTTTGGCATTCCATGGTTAGATTTTAACCTGTCCACTACTTTAATGACGTTTATTTCTTCTGTTATCGTATTTATTATTTGTACATTGGCAGCAAGAAATCTTCAGATGAAGCCAACCGGTTTCCAAAACTTTATGGAGTGGATTGTCGATTTTGTCAAAGGCATTATCGGGGATACGATGGATTGGAAAACAGGGAAAGTATTCTTACCACTAGGTTTAACATTACTAGTGTACATTTTTATTAGTAACATCCTTGGTGTAATCACTATGGGGGTATGGGGACATGAACTATGGTGGAAATCACCTACTTCTGATGCAACGCTCACATTATCATTATCAGCGTTGGTCATTATCTTAACCCATTATTACGGGGTGAAAACGAAAGGCTTCGGCGAATATATGAAAGACTATGTACGCCCTGTACCGTTTTTATTACCTTTCAAAATTATTGAGGAGTTTACAAATACCTTAACACTAGGTCTACGTCTCTTCGGTAATATCTTTGCTGGTGAAATTTTATTATCACTTATTACAAAAATGGCGTTTATCGCTGCACCAATCACATTTATATCCATCATTCCGATGATGGCATGGCAAGGTTTTAGTTTATTTATTGGTGCTATTCAAGCATTTATTTTCACTATGTTAACAATGGTTTATATGTCTCATAAAGTGAGTTCAGACCATTAAAATAATATAATCTTAATTATCTATACATTTTAAAGGAGGAAACAAACAATGGGAGCTTTAGCAGCTGCAATTGCAATTGGTTTAGCGGCACTTGGTGCTGGTTTAGGTAACGGTATGATCGTAAGTCGTACAGTAGAGGGGATTGCACGTCAACCAGAATTAAGAGGTGCACTTCAAACAACAATGTTTATCGGGGTAGCGTTAGTAGAGGCGATTCCAATTTTCGCCGTAGTTATTGCCTTCATGGTAATGTAATTATACTTAATCTGATAGAATGGCGAAGTTCGTCTACGACAACCTTCGCCATTCCTTTGTAACAAGAAAAGCAAAGAGCGCCCGTTCAGCAATGTACAAACTGGACTGAACCGGAAGGAGATAAAGGAAACACGATGAGCTGAAAGCGAATCGATGTTGACTTATCGTGTCATGAGGTGAGGGAAGTTTGCTAGTTGCTGGGCGCTCGGAGCTAGACAACAAGAAAAGCGATAAGTGCTGTTATGAAACGTACGGTTTGGACTGAAGCGTAGGAGATAAAGGAAACACGACGAAGAATGAGTCGATGTTGACTTATCAACGAGCTGAGGGAAAACCGCTAGTTTCTGGCACATAGAGCTAGACAAACAAGAAAAACAAATATCGCCCTATGAAATAAGGCGACATTAGTTATGAAAAAAGAATGTAATGTGAGAATGAAATAGATGACTAATCGTAGGAAGGAGTGAACACTGTGCAACTTTTAGCAGGTGGGCTCGTCATTCAAGCTGCAGATATCGGCGGTTTACGAGGTGGAGATATGGCGTTTGCCATTATCAGCTTTTTAGTTTTACTTGCATTATTGAAGAAGTTCGCGTGGGGTCCATTAATGAACAAAATGGAAGAGCGTGAAAATCATATTGCCAATGAAATTGATACAGCTGAAAAGAACCGTGCCGAAGCAGAAAAAGCTGCGCGTGAAGCAAACGAACAATTAAAAGCGACGCGTCAAGAAGCACAACAAATTATTGAAGATGCGAAAAAAGCTGGAACTGAGCAAGAACGAGCGATTATTGAAGCAGCAAACGAAGCAGCAGCTCGTATTAAGAAGTCTGCAGAAGAAGATATCGCACGCGAGAAAGAAAAAGCAGTTGAAGCACTTCAGGCACAAGTGGCAACATTATCTGTGCAGATTGCTACTAAAGTGATCGAGAAAGAAATTAATGCAGAGGATCAAGAACAGTTGATCAGTGAGTACATTAAAGAGGTAGGAGAAGAGCAATGAGTAAAACGAATGTAGCAAAGCGTTACGCAGAAGCTCTTTTTCAAATTGGTGCTGAAAAGGAAACAATTGATTTCCTGGAAACGGAACTCGCAACAGTTAAGGAAGTTTTCCAAACGAATCAAGCATTTCTTCAATTCTTACAACATCCAAAAGTAGAAGCAGAAAAGAAAAAGCAGCTACTTAACGAAGCGTTCGCAGGCTTTTCGAAGGATGTACTACATACACTTTCGTTACTTGTAGATCGCCATAACGAATCGATTGTTCCAGATATTGTCGATCACTTTATCACTTTTGCTAATCAGGCAAAAGGTGTAAAAGAGGCAACAGTCTATTCGGTTCGCGCATTATCAGATGCAGAAAAAGAAGAAATCGAAAATGTGTTCACGAAGAAACTAAATGTTAAAACGTTGAAAATAAATAACCATGTCGATCCATCCGTTATTGGTGGTGTCAAGATTAAAGTCGGCAACACAGTATATGACGGCTCTGTCAAAGGTAAATTGGATCGTCTCGAACGACAAATAAGAAGAGCAAATTAAGGACGATAGGGGTGAAATGGCATGAGCATTAAAGCTGAAGAAATCAGTGCGCTGATTAAGCAGCAAATTGAAAGCTATGACTCAGACATCGAAGTAAGTGATGTTGGTACGGTTATCGAAATCGGTGACGGTATCGCACGTGCACATGGTCTTGATAACGTCATGTCTGGTGAGCTTGTTGAATTTTCAAATGGTGTCATGGGTATGGCACAAAACTTAGAAGAATCAAACGTCGGGATCGTAATCCTTGGGCCTTATACGGAAATTCGTGAAGGTGACGAAGTCCGTCGTACAGGTCGTATTATGGAAGTGCCAGTAGGGGAGGAACTTATTGGTCGTGTCGTTAATCCATTAGGACAGCCAGTTGATGGGAAAGGTCCTATTGAAACTTCAAAAGCACGCCCAATTGAATCTCCAGCACCTGGAGTAATGGACCGTAAATCAGTTGATGAGCCATTGCAAACTGGTATCAAAGCGATTGATGCACTAGTACCAATCGGTCGTGGTCAACGTGAGTTAATCATCGGGGACCGTCAAACAGGTAAAACAACGGTTGCAATCGATACAATCTTGAATCAAAAAAATGAAGATATGATCTGTATCTATGTGGCAATCGGTCAGAAAGATTCTACTGTACGTGGAACAGTAGAAGTACTTCGTAAACATGGAGCTCTTGACTACACAATCGTTGTATCTGCCGGCGCAAGTGAGCCTGCACCACTTCAATACCTAGCACCATATGCAGGGGTATCAATGGGTGAAGAGTTCATGTACAACGGTAAACACGTATTAGTTGTATATGATGATTTAACAAAACAAGCGAACGCATATCGTGAGCTTTCCCTATTATTACGCCGCCCGCCAGGACGTGAGGCATTCCCAGGGGATGTATTCTACTTACACTCTCGTCTTTTAGAGCGTGCAGCTAAATTAAATGACGACAAAGGTGGAGGTTCTTTAACAGCACTTCCATTCGTTGAAACACAAGCAGGGGACATTTCCGCTTATATTCCAACGAACGTTATTTCAATTACAGATGGTCAAATTTTCTTACAGTCTGACCTATTCTTCTCTGGTGTACGTCCAGCGATCAACGCCGGTCTATCGGTATCACGTGTAGGTGGTTCCGCACAGATAAAAGCGATGAAGAAGGTTGCTGGTACATTGCGTCTAGACCTAGCTTCATTCCGTGAGCTAGAATCATTCGCACAGTTCGGATCTGACTTAGATAAAGCAACACAAGCAAAACTAAACCGTGGTGCTCGTACAGTAGAAGTACTGAAGCAAGGCCTTCACAAGCCATTAGTAGTAGAAAAACAAGTTATGATCATCTATGCATTAACAAAAGGTTTCCTAGATGACATTCCTGTTGAAGATATTACTCGTTTTGAAGATGAGTTCTTAACATGGTTGGACAGCAACAAACCAGAATTGCTTGCTACCATTAAAGAAACAGGTGCTCTAGCAGATGATGCTGACATGAGCGGTGCAGTAGAAGAATTCAAGAAAACATTTGTCATTTCTGAGTAATAGAGGAGAAGCGAAAGTTTTCTTTCATAAGTATAGCGTCAACCTTTTAGGAAAGGGCGGTGAAACAACGTGGCATCTCTTAGAGATATCAAAACACGGATTAATTCCACGCAAAAGACGAAACAGATCACAAAAGCCATGCACATGGTATCTGCATCTAAATTAAGTAAAGCAGAGGAATTTGCCAAAGCTTTTGATCCATACAGTGATAAGATTAAAGAAGTGGTTAACAGCATAGCTGGTAGTGGTCAGGATGCAGAGCACCCAATGCTTCAGACACGTGAGGTAAAAAAGACAGCCTATTTTGTTATCACGGCAGATCGAGGTCTAGCAGGAGCTTTTAACAGTGGAATACTTCGTGAAGTTTATCGCACGATTCAAGAGAAACATCAATCCAAAGATGAATATGCCGTTATCGCAGTAGGACGAATGGGCCGCGATTTCTTTAGAAAACGTGATATTCCAGTTCTTAAGGAGATCACAGGTCTTTCAGATCAACCTAATTTTGCTGATATAAAAGACTTAACGTCTGAAGCGGTACAACTTTTTATTGATGAAGAAATTGATGAACTAGTGATTTTCTATAATCACTTCGTCAGTGCGATTTCACAAAAAGTAACATCAAAAAAACTTTTACCACTTACAGACCTACAAGAAGAAGCTAGTGGTACAAAGAGCACATATGAATATGAACCAAATCAACAAGAAATATTAGATGTATTATTGCCACAATATGCGGAGAGCTTGATCTTCGGTGCACTATTAGACAGTAAAGCGAGTGAGCATGCTTCTCGTATGACTGCTATGAAAAGTGCAACAGATAACGCGGATGAACTTATTGATGACTTGTCATTACAGTACAACCGTGCAAGACAAGCAGCAATCACGCAAGAAATCACCGAAATTGTTGGTGGGGCAGCCGCATTAGAATAATACAATCGTACGGTAGTAAATTTTTAGTTAGGAGGGAAATCGATGGCAAAAGGACACGTTATTCAGATTATGGGGCCGGTTGTCGACGTTAAATTCGAAGACGGCCATCTCCCTGAAATTTACAACGCGTTAAAAGTACAGTATGATGTGAACGGTGAAGCGCAAGAATTAACAGTAGAAGTTGCCCTTCACTTAGGCGATGACTCTGTACGTACAATCGCGATGTCATCTACAGAAGGTGTTCAACGTGGAGCAGAAGTTACAGATTTAAACGCACCAATCTCAGTACCAGTAGGTGATGAGACGCTAGGTCGTGTCTTCAACGTATTAGGTGAGAAAATCGACCTTGACGAAGAAATTGGTGCAGATGTTCGTCGTGATCCAATTCACCGCGAATCTCCACAATTTGAAGACTTAGCAACAGAAACAGAAATTTTAGAAACAGGTATTAAAGTAGTAGACTTATTAGCACCTTATATTAAAGGTGGTAAGATCGGTTTATTTGGTGGTGCGGGTGTAGGTAAAACCGTATTAATTCAAGAGCTGATCAACAACATCGCACAAGAACACGGTGGTATTTCCGTATTCGCTGGTGTAGGGGAACGTACTCGTGAAGGTAACGACCTTTACTATGAAATGAAAGACTCAGGTGTAATTTCTAAAACAGCGATGGTCTTCGGTCAAATGAACGAGCCACCAGGAGCGCGTATGCGTGTAGCACTAACAGGTCTTACAATGGCGGAGTACTTCCGTGATGAAAAAGGTGCAGACGTGCTATTGTTCATTGATAACATTTTCCGTTTTACACAAGCAGGTTCAGAGGTATCAGCACTTCTTGGTCGTATGCCATCTGCCGTTGGTTACCAACCGACACTTGCAACAGAAATGGGTCAATTACAAGAGCGTATTACATCAACTAACAAAGGTTCTGTTACATCTATCCAAGCGATCTATGTACCTGCCGATGACTATACAGACCCGGCACCAGCTACAACGTTCGCTCACTTAGATGCGACAACAAACCTTGATCGTAAATTATCAGAGCAAGGTATTTACCCAGCGGTGGATCCACTTGCCTCTACATCTCGTGCCCTTGACCCTGAAGTAGTAGGGGAAGAGCACTACAATGTTGCGCGTGAAGTTCAACAAACATTACAAAAGTATAAAGAACTACAAGATATTATCGCGATCTTAGGTATGGATGAGTTATCTGATGAAGATAAATTAACTGTATCACGTGCGCGTCGTATCCAGTTCTTCTTATCGCAAAACTTCCACGTAGCAGAGCAATTTACAGGTCAACCAGGTTCTTATGTACCAGTTAAGGAAACTGTTCAAGGATTCCGCGAAATCCTTGATGGTAAATATGATGACCTTCCAGAAGATGCATTCCGTTTAGTCGGCCGCATCGAAGAAGTAGTAGAAAAAGCAAAGCAAATGGCGTAATTCGCCTTTAGCTTTTATTCCAGCCTAAGGAGGGGTTCTGTTGAATACACTAACAGTAAGTGTTGTTACTCCGGATGGCCCTGTTCTGGAAGATTCATTTGAAATGGTTAGCTGTAAAGCTGAGAGTGGAGAGCTCGGGATCTTACCAGGTCACATTCCGCTCGTTGCACCACTGTCCATTAGTGCAGTGCGCTTAAAAGGAGAAAATCCACAACGAATTGCAGTAAGTGGAGGATTCCTTGAGGTTCGTCCTGATAAAGTGACAATTCTTGCACAATCAGCAGAGCGACCTGACGATATTGATATCGAGCGTGCTCGTGCAGCGAAAGAACGAGCAGAACGTCGTTTACAAGCTAAGCAAGATGAAATAGATTTCAGAAGGGCAGAATTAGCACTTAAACGTGCCTTAAACCGAATCGACGTCGTAGAAAATAGATAACAAGGAAAAGGGGCTGCCTCAACCGACTGGTTGAGCGCAGCCCCTTTTCAAGATGCAAATAAATCCCCCAAGATGCAAATAAATCCCCCAAGATGCAAATAAATCCCAAAGTAATACACACCTCTCATCCTTTCAAGTAAGTTATCAAGAAAAAGAAGAGAACAATTCTCCCCCTGTCGAAAGTTCACCTCATTTTCCCAGATCCACACTTTCGCATCTACTAAATAAAGTGCTCATATCTTCATAACACCCTTTAGCCCCAACTCAAACCCCCAAATGGTACAAAATGGAATGTCACCCCAACCTAATACCTAAATATAAAGTGTTTTAGCTAAATTTCCCGGGAAATATCGAAGGATATCCAATTAAGGCGAATCGTTAATATATATGTTAAAATAGAGAAAAACAAGTAAACGAGGGATATATTATGATGCAAAGTTTAGCGCAAGAAGGCTTGATCGGGATGTTATCTCATCTCATTTTTATCGTGATTACATGGCAAGTCCTTCAAGCTCTGAATTTCGATGAATTATTTAGAAAGAATAAAGTGTTTGAAGCGCGGATATTGGTTATCTTCATTACGATAGCAATTGGTTCAACCGTTAGTAACTTTTTCTTAGACTTCTTACAGTGGTCCCAACAATTAATCTACCTTTTTTAAGCTTAAAATAATAAAAAAGAGTATGAATACTTTATTTCCTGCCAATACTTCTAATAAAAAAAGGAGTGCGGGAAATGAAGTATTTTTTTATATTCTTAGCGACAGTTGGAATGATGTTTTCTGTAGATCAATTACTTACTGAGACAAAAACAAATATAGAAAATCAAAAGGAAATAGACGAATTGATAGGATTAGTGGAAGAGCGGGATCTTCAACTATCAAACTTGCAAACTACTATAAAAGAATCGATGGAAATAGCAGACATAGAAAGTTTTATTTCTGAAATCAACGGGTATCAATTTGATATACAAGAAAAGAGTCAAGATAAAAATCGATTAAAGTTTAGTTCAGACCGACAAGAAAACACTGGAATTACCGAATCAATTTTACTAGTGCGCACAAATGAACAGGAGGAACAATATCAGGTCATCTATACGATTAAAGCAACTGAAGCAGCACCGGAAGTACTAAAAGCATATAAAGAGAAAATAAAAACAATAACTAATGGCTTATTTACAAAAAATGCACAATATTTTTCTTGTGTTGAAGCCTGGAAAGATGATATGATAGATATTGTTTGTTTTATAAATTTTGTAAAAACACGACTGAATATGACAGTAATTGACGAAATAAAAGAGCCAGATTTTTATACGTGGACTGGTTATACACCAAAATGGAATAATAAATTGCAGCAAAATGATGAAGAAATTAATTTGCAAATCGCAGTAAGAGAGCGGGTAGGAGATCGGACAACTATCACTATAGGAACACCTATCCTAATACATGAATACTAATAATAATGAATATGGTCTACAGAGGAGAATGAGCCTTGGAAAATATCATCGTACGTGGTGGTAGGCAGTTAAATGGTACTGTAAAAGTTGAAGGAGCAAAGAATGCCGTACTGCCTGTCATTGCCGCAAGCATAATCGCAAGTGAAGGAAAAAGCATTATACACGAAGTACCTGCATTGGCAGATGTACACACAATAAATCAAGTTTTAACTCATATGAACGCAGAAGTGGATTATCAAGGAAATACGGTAACAGTGGATGCAACTAAACCATTATTAACGGAGGCGCCTTTTGAATATGTAAGAAAAATGCGTGCATCTGTCCTAGTTTTAGGACCTCTTTTAGCACGATATGGTCATGCGAAAGTTGCATTACCAGGTGGCTGTGCAATTGGATCACGACCAATTGATCTACATTTAAAAGGATTTGAAGCTATGGGGGCAGATGTCCATGTTGGCAATGGCTTTGTCGAAGTCTCTACAAAAGATAGATTAAAAGGGGCTAAAATTTATTTAGATATGCCTAGTGTTGGTGCAACAGAAAACATCATGATGGCAGCAGCACTAGCAAAAGGAAAAACAATTATCGAGAATGCCGCAAAAGAACCGGAAATAGTAGATTTAGCGAATTATTTAAACAAAATGGGTGCTAATGTTATAGGTGCCGGCACAGAGACAATTAAAATCGCAGGTGTCGACAAGCTTCGTGGAGTAGAGCATACGATTATTCCAGACCGTATCGAAGCAGGAACATTTATGGTAGCAGCAGCTATTACAGGTGGTAATGTTTTAATAGAAAACGCTGAAATTGAGCATATTCGTGCCCTAGTATCCAAAATGGAAGAGATGGGTGTTAAAGTCATCGAAGAGAAAAGTGGTATCCGTGTTATTGGACCAAAGAGATTAAAAGCTACGGATATCAAAACATTGCCACATCCAGGATTTCCGACAGATATGCAATCACAGATGATGGCATTGATGTTACAGGCATCAGGTACTGGAGTGATTACAGAAACTGTTTTCGAAAACCGCTTTATGCATGTTGAGGAATTCCGTAGAATGAATGCTAAATTAAAAATCGAAGGGCGTAGCGTCATCGTAGAGGGGCCTGTTAGTCTTCAAGGGGCAGAAGTCGCTGCGACTGATTTACGCGCTGGAGCAGCCTTAATTTTAGCAGGATTAGTAGCAGAAGGATATACTCGTGTAACTTCTCTACACCATATCGACAGAGGATATGTGGATATTACAGAGAAATTTGCTAACTTGGGAGCTGACATTGAACGAGTCAATCAAGGAGAAACTACTATTGTAACTGAAGTACAACAAGTAGAAGTACAATAATAAAAAGAGGACAGCTTTAATAGAAGCTAGTCCTCTTTTTATTATACATTAGCAATCTACAAACTGTTGTCAAGACAATAATTGTCCAAGCCTATTTTCTATACTTCACTTCTTAAGTTTTTCATTGTTCTATTCTCCTAATCTTGTGAATAAGATAGAGTAGAAACATAAGAAACACAGAGGAGGTTAGCCATGGCCAGGTGGCAAAACAAACAAACATCAACTAACTGGAAATTACCAACTATCATCATCATTTCCACATTACTCACATTCATGTTTATCATCCCAACGCTTATTGTTATACCGTTCACAGGGGATGATTCAACTCAAGCATCTGTAGAAACAGAAACAGCCAGCAATTTAGCAGAGGAAAAAGACATTTCATTAGAATCTCCTTTTGATGTCCATGTATTACGAACTGAATCAAATGAGGTGGAACAAGTCCCTTTAGAAGAGTACGTGACGCACGTGGTTGCCTCCGAAATGCCTGCAGATTTTGAAATCGAAGCATTAAAAGCACAGGCATTAGCAGCAAGAACCTTTATTGTACGCTTTTTGATGCAGGAAAATAGAGAGGAACTTGCTGGTGGCGCTGATGTGAAAGATACTGTCCAACATCAAGTCTATAAAAATACAGATGAGCTAAGGCAAGTATGGGGCAGTGATTACCATTGGAAAATCGACAAAATTACCGAAGCTGTCGCAGCTACCCAAGGGCAGATTATTACGTATAGTAATGAACCAATCACCGCATCGTTTTTTTCGACTAGTAATGGCTATACAGAAAACTCCGAAGATTATTGGACAGATCAACTGCCGTATTTACGATCAGTTGAAAGTCCTTGGGATGAAGAAATATCCCCTAAATTCATTGACCAGAAAATATTTACGGTAGCTGATCTGGAAGATAAATTAAACATCGACCTTTCCAATTCGGTAGAAGATTTTCAGTTGACAAGAACGGAAAGTAAAAGGGTGGATACAGCAACAATTGGTGGAAAGACTTTCTCAGGACGCGACATCCGTGACTATCTTCAGTTGCCATCTAGTGATTTCACGATTACTAGAAAAGATGATCATTATGTCTTTACAACGAAAGGTAATGGTCATGGTGTAGGGATGAGCCAATACGGCGCAAATGGGATGGCACAAGAAGGGAAATCCTATGAAGAAATCATCGAACATTACTATCAGGGAGTACAAGTAAGCACGTTAGAACAAGCAACTCCAACCCTTTTAGCAAAAAAATAAAAAAAACATGTATAAAATTTCCTCTTTATGATCACAATGGTTGCTGAGGTGATGCATAATGGAGGAAAACAAGAACGTTTCAAAAAATAGTTGGAAACGTATCTTCAAGAAAAGATGGTTTTTTCCTGCTGTATATCTAGCGGTAGCTGCTCTACTTTTAACAGGGGTTCTATGGTACCAAAATGCTGCTAATCAAGGTCCAGACCTAGCAGAGGACATGGAAAATCAACTAGATGATCTAAGTAATGATCAAGAAGCACAAGATGAAGAAGACGCAACTACTGTCATGCAACAACAGGAAGTACTAGAGATGCCAGTTTCAGAAGACTTGCAAGTGGAAATCGTGACCAAATTTTATGATTATGGAGCAGATGCAGAAGAACAAGAACAGGCGCTCATTTCACACCAAAACAAATTCTATCAAAGTGATGGGATTGCTATCTCTACTGCTGACCATGAGGCATTTGATGTGACAGCATCATTGTCTGGTACGGTAACAGAAGTGAAGCAAGATCCATTACTAGGTAATGTGGTGAAGATGGAGCACGAACATGGGGTTTCCACATATTATGCTAGTTTAGATGAAGTTTTTGCTGAAGAAGGTAACGAAGTCAAGCAAGGAGAAACCATTGGAACAGCTGGACAGAATACACTCGGGCAAGACAATGGTGTCCACGTTCACTTTGAAGTGAGAAAAGATGGAACACCAGTTAACCCAGAGCATTTTATTAATCAACCAATTAATAAAATTGTCGGACCTGACAAGGGTGAAGAAGAAGACAAGGAACCAGCTGCAGAAGATGAAGAGAAGGAAGAAGAAAGTTCAGAGGAAAATGAAACACCGACGGAAGATGATAGTTCAGCTGAAGATGACAACGCAACAGAATCAGAAGACAATACAGATGCTGACAATGACACAGAATCATCAAGCGCAATGGAACATGCGTAAACGAAATCTCCTTACCTGTGAAAAAGGTAGGGAGATTTTTCATTTTTCAACGCTATTCTTTTATATTCTACTTACAAGCTATGAAAAACAATCATATAGTGTCGATATCGATAATTATTTGACGAACGATTCTATCAAAAAACCTATTGCATAATTTCTCGATTATGAAATAATAAGTAACTGTGAAAGGAGATAGATTATGGCACAAACAAATACAAAAACAAAGATCGGGACAATGCGCGACTATTTTGAATCAGAAAAGCAACTGCAATTCCCTCAATTTTTAACCATGATCAGCCTAGATAGTGACGAAGCAGCACAATTGGAATTAGCAAAGGAATTTCTATATCAAAGCAACTCTGACTTAGATAAACGATTAGCACTAGAGTATTTTGATATTAATCAATGCTTTCACGAATTACAATATTTTATAGAAGTGAACAAGGAAAGTATGAATCCACTAAATCAATCGCTAGCGATACTTTATCAGTTCATGCTAGATTTAAAAAATGGTAAACCTGTTCATGAAATAAGAACTCAATCGAAATCGGTTTCCGTTCAACACCCTGAATTAAGGTGTTTAAAATACTTTTTGTATATTGAAATAGATAAGAAAGTATATAACTATGAACGAATCGGTTACTATCTAAATAAAATTCAGAAATATCTACGTCATCTAGATAATCCACTATTTATAACATTCTTCCAAATCAGAATGAAGAACTTATTATTTCACTACTATTGGAAAAGAAATGAATTAATCTTAGCAAGAAAGAACGCCTATGAAGCGTTACAAATGCCTCATCATATCAAACTAAAAGCACGCCTCCACCTAGACTTAGCACTCAGTTATATATATGAAGATTTTGAATCTAGTGTTTATCATATCGAAGAAGCAAAGTACATTGCTAATTGCTTAGATGATCAAGATACATTAGAATATATCGATTCCCATACGTATCCATTTATTTGTGCCCATTTTGGTAGAGTAGAAGGAGTTTCCACCAAGGATCCTATCGAACGAGCTCACTTGGAGATCGCGAGAGGGAACGGTGAATTAGCAATTAGTATGTTAGAACAGCTAGACATAATAACTCCGTTTACACAATATTACTTAGGCTTAGCAACAAAGAAGCAACATTTTTTCATATATTCTTATCAATACTTTATGGAGAAAAGGAGTGATCACTTTTTCGCAAGGTTGCCACTGAAGGCTTCAGAAGGTTTAGGAATATAAAGAAAATATGGGGAGTGGGAGAAATGTCTATAAAGTTCGTAAAAAAGTGTGATCCAGATTACGGTGATATCGGTTAAAAAGAGTGGTGGCGAGAGCCATCACTCTTTTTCTTTTAAACTCCAATCCTCTCTCGCGCGTATGTTGACGCAAAATTTACTGTCATAATGGGATGTGCTGTTTAATATGATGGTACAAATTATCTTTTATTTGTCTAAGGTGAGGATGCTATTCGTCGGTATTGTGGATAATTTTATAAGTAGGACTTGTCTCTGTTCACACCTTGGACTGACAACTTTGGGGAGGCGAGTGATGTGCATGACTACATCAAAGAGAGAACATTAAGGATTGGAAGGTACATTGTCGAAACGAAGAAGACGGTTCGAGTTATCGCCAAGGAATTTGGAGTTTCAAAAAGTACAGTACACAAAGACCTGACAGAACGATTACCAGAAATACATCCCGAACTGGCAAACGAAGTTAAAAACATACTAAGCCACCATAAAGCAATTCGACACCTGCGAGGTGGAGAAGCAACTAAAATGAAATATCAGCTTAATGGTAAAAAAGCACCACCAGAAACAGAAGAACTATTAACTAAATAACCCAAAAGATATCCTCTCTAATTCATACATATACCTTCAAATTAACACCATACTAATAACAGATACTCCTTGCTATCAGCTATTTTTCGCAAAAATTCCATAAAAATATAAAAATAACGACATTTTTTATGGAAATATCTAACGATATCGAGCATTTTATGATATTATATATAATTAGAGGTATTATGTACCATAATAGAGAAAAGACATCTACTAGCAGCTTACATAAACATCATTAATTGATCGACATAAATCTCAAGTAAGGTAATGAAATAGGGAGGATAATCGTTCATGTTTTCAAGAGATATTGGAATAGATTTAGGAACTGCGAATGTACTTATTCATGTGAAGGGAAAAGGTATTGTACTGGATGAACCGTCCGTTGTTGCGATGGATCGCAATACCGGTAAAGTATTAGAGGTTGGTGAAGAAGCACGCCGTATGGTTGGCCGTACACCAGGCAATATCGAAGCGATTCGTCCGCTTAAGGATGGAGTCATCGCAGATTTTGATGTGACAGAATCAATGCTAAAATATTTTATTAACAAAATTAATGTCAAAGGATTTCTATCAAAGCCGAGAATGCTTATTTGCTGCCCAACTAATATTACGAAGGTAGAACAAAAAGCAATCAAAGAAGCGGCGGAAAAATCCGGTGGTAAAAAAGTTTACTTAGAAGAAGAACCAAAAGTAGCGGCTATCGGTGCAGGTATGGACATTTTCCAACCAAGCGGGAATATGGTCGTAGATATCGGTGGTGGAACAACAGATATCGCTGTACTATCGATGGGAGATATCGTAACGGCTCAATCGATCAAAATGGCTGGGGACAAATTTGATGGTGAAATTCTTCAATATGTAAAACGTAAATATAAATTATTAATTGGTGAAAGAACAGCAGAAGATATTAAAGTGAATGTTGCAACTGTATTTCCAGGTGCTCGCAAAGAAGAAATCGATATTCGCGGACGTGATATGGTAACAGGTTTGCCAAGAACGATTACGATCCGTTCCGAAGAAGTGGAAGAAGCGTTAAGAGAGTCGATTTCATTAATTGTACAATCTGCGAAAACCGTTTTAGAAAAAACACCACCAGAATTATCAGCAGATATTATTGACAGAGGTGTTATTTTAACCGGTGGTGGTGCATTGTTAAATGGCTTAGATCAATTACTGGCAGAAGAATTAAAAGTACCTGTGCTATTAGCGGAAGAACCAATGAATTGTGTGGCAAAAGGTACAGGCATTATGTTAGACAATATTGATAAACTAGAACGTTCGATTGTTTAATACATAAGAAAAGCGTATGCGCCCGTTAGCGATGTATGGACTTAGGAGATAAAAGAATCATAGTGACGAAGGAACTGCAGTTGACTTATCGTACAGAGCTAGGTGCTGAATCCAGACATGAAAAAGCTTTTGCGTCTTTAGGAGAGGAGTTCGACTCATGCTTAGAGGTTTTTACACAGCTACAAATGGAATGATGGCACAACAACGTAGACAGGAAGTGCTATCCAATAATATGACCAATGCACAAACTCCTGGATACAAACAAGATCAAACACCATTAAGAGCATTTCCTGAGTTATTAATCCAACGTATGGAAAACCGTGATATTCCCAACTCACAAGGTACCAGTATACCGACCATGACTGAAATTGGGGCTATTAACACCGGGGTGTATGTGCACGAAACGATACCTGATTTTGTACAAGGAAGCCTTAAGGAAACCGGTGTTTCTACAGATATGGCTCTAGTACAAGGTGAAACACCAGATGAAGAAGGATCTATCTTTTACACTGTGCAAAATGGTGAAGGAGATATCCGTTATACGAGAAACGGTAATTTCACTGTTGATGGTGAAGGGAATCTAACAACGACTAATGGCTATTATGTTTTAGACGATGAAGGGAATCCGATCAATACGGACAACTTAGCATTTACAGTAACACCGGAAGGTATGGTCCAACTAGACGATGGCGAAGTGCCACTTGGGATTGCTTATAGTGCCAATCCGAATGACTTAGTAAAAAATGGACAAGATTTATTTGAACTAGCAGAAGATGGTGCGGCATTAGTCGATGCCAGAGGTGTAGACGGCTTACAATTCAATGTCCAACAGAACCATTTAGAAAATTCAAATGTGGATCCCGCACAAACGATGACAGATATGATGCAAGCATACCGCAGTTTTGAAGCAAACCAAAAAGTAGTTCAACAATACGATCGTAGTTTAGACAAAGCAGTTAATGAAATTGCGCGACTTGGATAACAAAAGGGGTAGAAGCAAATGACAAGAATGACCTTCCAAGCTGCTGTAGCGATGGGGCAATTACAAAAACGATTAGATAATATCGGAAATAATATTGCAAATGTTAATACAGCAGGCTATAAAAATCGTGATGCCAACTTTTCTTCTTTACTGTCTCAGCAAATCAACACCGAGCCTGATCCAACCAATCCACAAGGACGATTAACACCAGATGGATTACGAGTTGGGAATGG
Organism: Gracilibacillus thailandensis; assembly: GCF_010994055.1. Taxonomy (NCBI): domain Bacteria; kingdom Bacillati; phylum Bacillota; class Bacilli; order Caryophanales; family Bacillaceae; genus Gracilibacillus; species Gracilibacillus thailandensis. The sequence continues at coordinate 96,610 of NZ_WJID01000014.1, forward strand.
TGCAAAGCTAGGTCATACCAATTTTAATTTTGACCAAGGATCCCTACAAGTAACAGATCGTAACCTTGATGTTGCTTTGTTGGAAGATAACCATTTTTTTCAGGTAGCTGTTAATGAAAATGGTGAAGAAGAAGTTCGTTATACGAGAGCTGGTAACTTTTATTTAACACCATTGGAAGATGATCAAGTGATGCTCGTTACTTCTGATGGGAATCCTGTTCTCGGAGCTGGTGGAGAACCGATTGTCTTAGCTGATAATATGGACGATCTGAAAATTGAGGACAATGGTGCGATTAATGTGACACGAAATGGTGTGCAAGCTATTGAAGGCCAATTGGAGATTGTTGAAGCAGTACGTCCGAGATTGTTAGAAGCTGCAGGGGACAGTTTATTCCGCCTATCTGAACAATCGCTCGAAAATTATCCGTTTGACGAAATCATCAACGGAGTTGGATTAGCAGATGTAAGAATGGAAAGTGGTTCATTGGAAGCTTCCAATGTAGACCTAGCAAAACAAACAACAGATATGATTGAAACGCAACGAGCATACCAATTTAATGCACGAACCATCTCAATGCATGACCAAATGAGAGGACTCATTAATCAGTTGAGATAGTGTAGTTTTTAATAAGGAGTCATCCCGTATGTCACAGGAATCAAAAGCAACTAATAAAAATACAAATAAAGCAGATGAACAAAAACAAGCTCAGAAACAGACGAAAAAGGAAAAAAGAGCTGATAACAAAAAACAACAAGAGAAAAAATACGTCCGTCGCCTCATCCCAATTTGGGCGAAGGTTTTGATTATTATCGTGTTAAGTTTATTTGCTTTAATGATCGGTCTCGTTATAGGTTTCAGCATACTTGGCGATGGCAGCCCATTAGACGTCTTAAAATGGGAAACCTGGCAACATATTATCGATTTAGTTAAAGGATAATAACTTCGACTGATAGACCTGATAAAACACGTGATATTCACGTGTTTTTTTATTACGTCTTTTAAAACCACAGGCTCTGCC